>NZ_JAUBOJ010000190.1:0-13659 GCF_036700185.1 Microcoleus sp. BM001215392
CTGGTAAAATTGAATTGGCCGATCTGCGTTATCAGAGAACTCAGTTTGTGCTGTCATCTGAGCGTTCTTCTGAGGAGATCCAGGGGATTCGGAATAAAGCGTCCTTTGCTCGGCTTGCAACTGGTCGCGATCGCTCTTTGTTTGCGGCCAGAGAGCAAGAATTATTCGAGTATCGTCCGCCTGCTTGCGAGAAAATTTGAGCATACGATCGACAGCAATAGTAGGGTTTTATTGGCATCAAAAAAACTTTTACTGTTGATTTCGTCTAAATACTTTAAGTCGATTTCTCTGCTAGCTGCCGATAATTCCAACATCTCTAAATCTGCCTGTTTTTGGCTTCGGACTTTGGGGTCTTGTTTTCCTTGATGACTTTTCCTTGCCCGCTTCCAATTGACCCCCTTTTTTTGAGTACCCGTCTTAATCGGTCGGGACACAGATCTCAATCATCTCCCATTCAAGCTTGCTCTCTCTTAGAATGCCCAAATTTAGCGAGCGGGTAACAGTGTGAGGTGAGAAGAGTAAGCTTCGCAAACCCAGGTAAATGCAAATTTTCCCTGAATTCTCAGACAAAAGATGCAATAGATGTGCTAGAACCGTAATTTCTCAAATTTACTGAGTAAAAAATGCCAAAGTACAGCGTAGATGAAGTTCTGGGCATCATTCGAGATCTCGCGCCAGAAGAAAAGAGCCAATTGAAAGCTCAACTGCACACTGTTTTAGATGCACCATCTCCCTCTACTGCTTCAGGGGCTCAACAGATGACGAACGCTGTGAGTGGTACCACGTTTGGGGATGGTAATAATGCCTTTAACCTCCAACCCGGTCAGAATCAGGGTGGAAACTACACTGCTTCCACGACTTTTAACCAAACATTGACTCACAAGCAGGAGATTCTGAGTGCCTTAGAGAAGTTGCAGCAGGCAATTAGCAACAGCGAGATCGATCCTCTCAGGAAAGCAGGCGCAGAGGCTCAAGTCGATCAGCTCAAAGGGGAATTGAATAAGCCGGAACCCGACAAAGGGTTAGTCGCTCAGACAATCGCTACCCTCAAACAAGGCTTGGAAGGGGTACAGACTTTGGCTGGACCAACGATAGCAGTGGCAAAACTGATTGCTAATGCTTGGGGAATTCCAGTGGTATGAACCAGGAAGCTATTGGCAACTCCTACCAGAACATGAGTAACGCTGTCAGCAACGTTACATTTGGGGATGGGGTTAATACTTTTAATTTCTCTCCGACACAGGTTATTCAATATGTGTCAGTGGATGAGATTAAGACTCGCACGCTGAATCAGACTTCCCCTTACAAGGGGTTGAAGAAGTTTGAGCCGGGAGACTCGGAACATTTTTTTGGTCGAGATCAGTTAATTCTCAGCCTGATGCAGGATGTAACTCAAAGTAATCTGATTCTACTGCTGGGAGCATCAGGAAGCGGAAAATCATCCGTGATTCAGGCTGGATTGATTACTAGGCTAAGAAAAAGTCTTGGCACGAAGTTTACAGAGTTAATCTTCAAGCCCGATCGAGACCCATTCATCTCTTTGTTTTCTGCCCTGCTCGCAAAAGGTCGCAGCCAGACGGAGGCTGGACTGGCTTTAGCAAGTGAGGTCAGTACCTTAAGCAAAGTTGTGACAACACTGAAGCGGGAAGAGGAGTATTGGTTCATCTACATCGACCAGTTTGAGGAACTCTTCACGATTAGTGAGCCAGGGAAGCGCGATCGCTTCATTGAGAGTCTGACTCGACTGTACCAGACTTTGCATGAGTCTCAGAGCAGCTCGGTCAAAATCGTAATGACAATGCGGGCTGACTTTCTAGACCGTTTCAGTCCCTATGCAGATCTGGGTCGGATTGCGCACGGCAATATGCGTCTGATCGCCGATATGCATCGGGATGAGTTGTGGCTGGCAATCGAGCAACCTGCTGCCCAGCATGGCGTCGTATTTGAGGAAGGATTAGTTGGGGAGATTATCAAGGATGTGCAAGGACAGGCAGGGTTTTTACCCTTGCTGCAATATACCTTGGAACTGCTATGGCGCAACGATGATGTTAGCGATCGGACGCTCAATAAGTCAACTTATCGGAACCTGGGCGGGGTGAGAGGATCACTCCAGAAGAGAGTAGAGCAAGTCTTTAACAATTTGAGTGCTGATGAGCAGGCAGCCGCAAAAAACATCTTTTTGAATCTAGTCAATGTTACTGGTTTTGGAGACGCTGATACGTTTGGGAGAGCCGTTAGTAAGAGGGCTTATCGGTCTCAGTTCACTGACTCTCTAGCAATCAGTACTGTCAATAAGCTAGTCAACGAAAATCTTTTGGTTAGCGACGATAAAGACCAAAGCAAGCAATCCACCATCGAGATTGCTCATGAAGCCTTGCTGTCATCTTGGGATACGTTGAAACAGTGGATTGAAGAAGCAAAAGATGTCCTTGCTATTAAGTCCCGATTGGCTGAGGATATGGCACGATGGAAAGACTTGCTGCAAAAAGATAAAGACAGAGCCAATGAGGAACTGCTTGCAGGTTCCAGGTTAGAGCGAATATTAGAACTGAGAGATGAAGGTATTTTTGAATTGAGGTCTATCCCTCTCAGTCCTGGGGAACATCAATTTATTGACGCCAGTGTTGAGTGGCGCGATCGCCTTCTTCTTGAGAAAGAAGATCGGATTAAAAAGCTTGACAAAGCACTAACTGAAGCAAGACTGCGAGAGCAGTCCGCTATAGTACTGAACTCAATAGAGACTCAACCTCTAAATAGTTTGATACTAGCTATCCAATCAGTTGGTACAAATTTAGAAAAACTGCCAGGTAACCTTCTTGCTCCAGTTCAGGTAAGTCTGAATAAAGCAATGGAAGAGGCATATGTTTCAAGAACTCTCTACAGACACAACCATTCCATCGTCGGAACAGTAGCCATTAGCCAAGATAACAATATCATTGTCAGTGGTGATGAGGGAGGAGAGATTTACATTTGCAGATTAGCTAGCCAGCTTGATGTACTAGCTGTTCAAGCTCACGAAGGCGGCGTGAAATCGGTTGCTATAGCTCCAGACGGACAAACAATCCTCAGTGGAGGCAATGATTGCACTGTGCGTCTTTGGAATTTACGCGGTAAGGCGTTTGAATACTCCTTTGAAGGACACGAAGCTTATGTAAATTCTGTAGCACTTAGCCCAGATGGACAAATTATCGCTAGTGGTGATGCTAGTGGAGTAATTCGACTTTGGAGATTCTCTGGTGAATCGATCGCTGAACCTATCTTAGCTCACTCAGATAGGGTTACTTCAATTAAATTTAGTCCGAATGGAGAGCAAATTGCAAGTAGTAGTGCAGATAATACAATTCGCTTGTGGAATTTGAAGGGTGAGCCGATAGGTCAACCGTTTCAGCAAGAGGGTATATTTCACATTCATGAAATTGCTTTCAGCCCAGATGGACAACAAATTGTCAGTGGTAGCGATGACCTAAATATACGGCTATGGAGCATAGATGGAAATCCAATAGGTGAACCTTTACACACATTGGCTGTTTACTCAGTGGCTTTTAGCCCTGATGGAAAATGGATTGTTTCTGGTGGTGGCAATACCTTAATATTGCGGGATCTGAGGGGTAATCCAGTTGGCTATCCCTTTAAAGGTCATCAGGGTGATGTTAGAGCCGTAGCTTTTAGTTCTGATGGACAATGGATTATCAGTTGTGGTTCTGACAAAACTATTCAGCTTTGGAGTCTTCAAAGAAGCCTTCTTGTGCCTCCTATTAAGGGACATAGATTGGGGGTTAGAGGCATCGCTTTTAGCCCAGACGGACAACGGTTTGTCAGTGGCAGCGATGATTGCACTGTGAGAATATGGAATATTCAAGGCAAGCCCATTGGAAACCCTTTCGGACATGAAGAGTTTGTTAAGTCTGTTGCTTTTAGCAATGAATATATCGTTAGTGGTAGTTCGGATAAAACTCTAAGATTGTGGGACAAAGAGGGCAAGCTTATTGGTGAGTCTTTCTACGGACATGAAGGACCAGTCGAAGCGGTAGCTTTCAGTCCTGATGGAGAACGAATTGTCAGCGGTAGCCACGATCGGACTCTGCGACTCTGGAATTTGAAGGGACAACAAATTAGAGAACCTTTTAGAGGACACGAAAGCTTTGTTGTATCAGTGGCTTTCAGTCCTGATGGACAAAAAATTGTCAGTGGTAGTACTGATGCAACTTTACGGCTTTGGGATTTGGAAGGTAATCAAATTGGAGAAGCATTTCGAGGACATGAGGACAGTGTATATTCGGTTGCGTTCGAGCCTGATGGAGAACTAATTGTTAGCGGTAGCAAGGATAGTACCCTACGCCTTTGGGATTTGAAAGGTAATCAAATTGGACGAATTTTCCGAGGACATAATGATTCTGTTAATGCAGTGGCTTTCAGTCCTGATGGGCAATTAATTGCGAGTGTTGGTAACGATCGAACACTTCGCTTGTGGAATCGACAAGGTGAACCTGTAAGTCAACCGCTTCAAGAAGAGGCTAATGTTTCTTCGGTTGCCTTTCATAGAATTCTAAATCCCTACGCAAAGTCATTCCAACAAGTAATAGCTACTGGTGGTGTAAATGGTCTAATTCAATTATGGATAGGTAGTTGGCAAGAATGGTTGCAAGTTTGTTGCAATCGCCTGCGGTTTCACCCTGCCTTGAATAATCCCAGTGAGGTTTTTACAGACCAGAAAGATATACAGGTGGCACAAGAAGCCTGTGAAACTTGTCATAAGTATGTCTGGAAACCAAGGGCAGATAAACTAAATCAACTGGGACTTGCAAAAATCAAAGAGAAAGATTTTCAGACAGCCATTGAGGTTTTAAGTCAGGCGCTAGAGTTCAACCCTGACCATATTGAAGCTTACTACAATCGCGCAGTTGCTTACATCCAAAAAGCAGACTACCTGAACGCAGTTCAGGATTGCGATCGGGCGATTGGCTTGATTCAGAATTGTTCAGTAGCTTTATTTTCTGCACTCCTGGCTACCCTAAAGCGGTTGAAGCGATTTACACGCAGAGGGTTCCATGATTCCACTTCAGATCGTGCTTCAGACCTTGTTTTGGCGATCACGTTCTTGTTCAGCAAACCCAATTACGCCGATCTCCACTACAAGCGGGGAGGTTGTCGTTTGAAGTTGGGTGATAAGCAGGCAGCTAAAGCAGATTGGCAAAAGGCTGCTGATTTGTATAGAAAGCAAGGGCAGATTGCCAAAACTGAGAAGATTTTGGAGTACCTAAAAAAAATTCACTAGCAAATCACTTCTTAAACTAAGAGTAATCTACAGTTACCTCAAGACACAGCATATTCGGTTAGTCTGCGACGTTCTAGGGATTTGAAGGCGAGAACGATAGGGTGTTTTGAGATACCTGCGGCTTCTAGCTCATAGGCAATGCCGTCTTCGGTTCCGTCGTGCTGAATCCAAACTTTGTCGTCTATGATGTCGAGGTGCAGAAAGGGTTCTAGTTGAAATCATCGAGCGATAGGGTAAGGGCGTTAGAAGCTCCCAATTTTTCCTCTCTGCCCACTCGCACCTCAATCTGAGAACCCGTGAACCTGATTCTCTGCAAAGCTTTTAACGTTTTGGGACGAGAACTGAGAACCTGTAAAAGCCACTGTTTGCCGTACCCGACCACCAAACTAGCCCCCGTCAGCCCCACCCGAAATTCCCCGCTGCTCAATCTTTCCCCGTTAACCTCCCCAACTTTCCATCACCTTAATTTCTACCTCGCAAGGAATCGGAGTGAGAAACTTATTCCCCGCTCTCACCATACATTTTTTAAGCAAGGCTTTAACTGACTGCACTTCTTCAACAGGACACTCTATTAAAACTTCATCGTGAACCACACAAATCAGTTTAGCATCCGTGCAGCTTAGAGGTGAAAAAATGAGAGCAAGAGCGAGTTTAGTAATGTCAGCGCTCATCCCTTGAATTGGGTTATTTAGCATTTCGTTAAGCAGCGGTTTAGTATCTTTTGACCATAATCTCCTTCTGCCTAAGACTGTCCGACTCTTTCGAATACCTCGGCTCCAGGCGCTCCGAACTTTGCCGTGAAATTGTTTGATACCTGTATAGGATTCAAAGAACTTCTTACGAAAGTGTGAAGCTTGTTGCAGCGTTAAAGTGACTCCATGCTCTGCTTGAGCCATATTCTTAAATTTCGTAACTCCCATGCCATAAATTAAACCGAAGTTAATGATTTTACCGAGCTGTCTGTCTTCGAGAGTAATTTCAGATAAGGGTTTTGCCAGCACCAAAGAAGCTGTCAGAGAGTGCAAATCTTCCCCTTGAGAGTAGGCTTTCACCATCGTGCGATCGCCCGAAACCTTCGCCATAATCCGCAGTTCAATCTGGCTGTAATCGGCTTTGAGCAGGACACAACCGGGTGCTACTTTAAAACACTGTCGGGTTTCCTTATCTCTGGGGATATTCGTTAAATTCGGTTCTCGACAACTAAACCGTCCTGATCTAGCACCAATCTGAAACCAATTGGGATGGATGCGCCCTGTAATCGGATGAATGCGTTCAGGTAAACCCAGAGTAAAAGTATCGATACGAGTAGATAAGCTGCGGTACTCTAACAGTGCTTGAATAACGGGATACTCGCCTTGCAAAGGAATTAAATGTTGAGAGCTAGTGGAAGTAACAGGAATACCTTTTTCTTGCAAAGCCGCTAAGACTTGCTTGGGAGAGCGAGGATTAATTGTATCCGTAAATTCCGGCAGGAGAGAGATTTGTTGATTAGGGTTAGGTCGATGGAGTTGTGAATTAATTTGTTTTAAAAGAGAGTCGCGTTGATGACAGAGCTTGACTCCCAAAACTTTCCACTGTTCTCTATCTAAAAGCATTCCGTTGAGTTCCATAGAAGCCACCGCAGGCAGACAAGCAAACTCTAGTAAAGCAGTTTTCCAAAGCTTAGAAGCTTTCAGTTTTTGTTGCAGAGCAGCAGCCAGCGGGAGTAAGATTGCAGCATCGGTAGCAGCATATTGGAGTTGAGCGAGTGTTAAGTTTCCCGACCAATCGCTAACTTGCTGCGTTTTGTCTAGCTTTACTTTCAACAAATTCTCAGTGACAGCATCTAGGGACAAATGGCATTTTAGTCCAGCCGTCAGCACTCGGTAAGCCAGATAGGTATCGAAAAAAGGTTTGGATGGTTCCAGTCCGGCAGAAGCGAGCATTTGCCATTCAAATTTGAGGTTGTGACCTACTTTGAGTGCAGGACTGGCTAGGAGCAAGCGTAATGGTTCGAGGGAACTCGGTTCAATGGCCCATAAATCTACAACGATCGCTGGATGGCCGGGAATGGCAAGTTGTAACAATCTAATTTTGGCTTTGTAGGGGTCTAGCCCTGTCGTTTCGCAGTCTATACCGATGATTTTTGCTTGTTGGAATGGTTGAAGGGCTGTTTCAAGATTGAAAGCAGTATCAATCAGTTGGTAAGGAGTTTTAAGTGTAACATTCAACTGAGCTATTTTAAGCTTATTGGGGGTCAAAAGAGTTGGGATAGCGGTTGATATTTTCTGCTTGTTTAGCGGATTAGGTTTCATAATTAGTTCCGTCGATAAAAATAGTACAAGAATATCAATGTGTCCACAATGCACGAAATATTACTATTTTTAAGGAGTTTTTGACATTAGGTAGCTTGAGGATGATGAGTTTTATTTGGGAAATATACGAGTTATAAGTCAATACGCTTGGGCTCAGAACAATTTGACTTCCTTTCACAAGTCTGGAGCTCCGATAAATGCGTGAAATGAAATTCGTCTGAAAGCGCTAACCCAAGCGTATTGAGTTATAAGTCTATTTTTTGTAAATCAATTTAAGTCCTGAACTTTAGGAATAATGTAAGAGGCATAAAGGATGGCGGTTGGTATAAAAAAAACCAGTTGTTGCCTAGTTTTGATTTAAAATAGTTGCCAACTTTAGAGTCGGCAACAGTTGTTTTGGCTATCCCAAGTGCCGCCTAAAAGGTCGCAGCCTGGTTTGCCATCTGTAATCTTTTTACAAACGGCTGCGTTAGCGTCTGTACGATTAGATTTTGAAAAAGATTTTTAGAGGGAGGTGGGTGGGAAAATATTGCTTGAATTTAAATTTAAAGATTATGACATATAATGTAGTTGTCACAATAATTAGGTTTGGCAATTGAATCGCCCTATCCAGCTTCTTCGAGTTCGAGATCGACAGGTAGTTAATGCTATCCTGACATCCGTTACTGAGAAGCATTTAGAAGATGCCACAACCCTCTGGGAACCAACCCTTCGAGGGAGTGGAGAAGAAGATGAATACTGGAATTGGGTTAGCAAAAGCTATCGAACTCAATTTTTACCGGGAGATGAACTATATGCCATTGAGTGTGATGGCATAACTCAGGGTTTAATGACTATCGATATTTTAAAAAAACGCTGCTATATTGAGTCTCAATTGAGACGAAGATTGGTCTATGTCAGAGCCCTAGCAACGGCTCCCTGGAATCGACCAGCTATTAGCAATCCTCCCACTTATAAAGGAGTAGGTGGAACTCTGATAGATTTTGCGATCGCTCGTAGTGAGGAACTAGGATACCAAGGAAGGATAGGCTTCCACGCATTGCCTGGTGCGCTAGTATTTTATAGAAAGTTGAAAGTGGGGTTGCTAGACTGCGGTCCAGATCCTGAAGAACCCGACAATCTTAATTACTTTGAAACATTAAGGACAGACAGATGAGTAACTCAATTCCCTCCCAGCCCCAATCCACAATAGATGATACAACCAGTTATCCGCGCTTGATGGAACTGATAGAAGCAGAAGATGCAGCTAATGGAGAAGTTGGCTGCGGTCGGAATTTGGGTAATAAACCTTCAGTTTATCTGAAAACCTGCGGTATCAATATCTCTGATGAAAAGCTAAGAAATTTGTTAAGGGAGTATTTAGGTCATTTATTGATGGAGCTAGATTTTGACTCAATCATCAACCAGGTGAGTCATTTCGTAGAGTCATTAGTCGTGCAGGAACACACTCAATTAGAGCAGACAAGACCGGCATTAATGCTCTTAGAATCAGTTGTTGAGCAGATTCCTGCGAAAGAACTCAAACAATGTATTGAGTCAGAATTGAGGGAGTTTTGTTCGGAAACTGCGATCGAGCAAATTGTTCAGTACACTGGTCAAGTGATTCACTATTCAATTCTCCAGCCTCGGCATAAGTGGCCCAAACCTATTTGGGTACTAAGTGCTCTTGAGAAGGTGTATATTGCTCAGGCATCTAGTTTAGATGCAGCAATTGCCCAAGTTAAAGCACAATATTCCCACGAAACAGGAGAGCTGCAAGTAATAAAAGTCGGAGGTGTTCTCGCACCAAACCAAGTGATTTGCTTGGAGTTATTGAACAATTAAAAAATGCGGAATATGTCCGGTATTCTGAGTAACTCCGGTATTCTGAGTAACGCTGGAGTATGTCTTGTGCAGTTAGCGGTTTCATTGCACGATCGCAAAAAGTTTTTAGCGATGCGATCGCGATCGCGGTTGGAAAAATGAACTTGCTTTGCTCAAAATGTTGGGTGCGATCGCTCTCTCCAGGTCAACTGTAGGTAATCATTGTAGATTTGGATTAGTTGGAAACCCACTTGGGGCATAATTATACATCTCCATAAATTACAGATAAGTCTAAGCACGATAAGGGTTTCAGATTCATTTTTGGAGATGTCTATTGGTTCATTTCGACCGATCGCGAGATTTACTTTAGCAATTGCTCAACTCGCTTGTACACAAGAGCGAGTTTTTTAGTGCAATAATAACAACAATTGCTATTCCCTGTTATTAAAGCGAAAATGGAATAGCCCAAATTACAGGAGGACTCAGGCATGAACGTGTCTTTGACACCGGAGTTAGAGCAGTATGTCCAGGAGAAAGTCTCAAGCGGACTGTATTATTCTGCTAGCGAGGTAATCCGTGAAGGGTTGCGCCTGCTGAAAGAACGGGAACAATTCCAACAAACTCGCTTACAGGAATTGCGGCAGGAAATTCAGGTAGGGCTAGACAGTGGTGAAGCAACTCCGCTGGATATGTCAGCAATCAAGGCCGCATCGCGGCAGCGCCGACAGAGGAAACCTCAGTAATGGCAACGATCGTTTTTCTTAAAAGACATTTTTACCAACTTCGTAGAATTGCCCAGTGCTGAGAGCCGTTAGGTAACTTTCATAGAGCTGCCCCCTCCATGTGGAGGGGGTAATTTTTACTGAACAAAATCGCTCACAGGAATGAAGTTGCAGGAACTAGATGCGATTTAAATTGGAATTGTTTACCACATAAAATAACAAAAACCATGCACAATTCATGGACTGAACCTAATTCTGGCTATAGCAAATCGGGTTACGAGTCCGAACCTGATTTGACAGTTGGTTACTCATCATCCACAGAAGTTCGTCAAGGTAATTTTGACAACGCTTACCAAGAAAATGTCTATGACTTGTCCAACCTAGCAGATACTCCTTGGACAGATTCAGCAGTCCGCCCGAATCCACAGTTGGAGCTGGAGCTTGATTAAAGAAATGTAGTCCTGGACGCATCAACCTAAAAAACCCGGTTTGTTGTTCTCATTCTCAACCTAAAATGACGAACTTACCCTCAAAAACCGGGTTTTTGGGTAAGTCCTAAAATGGAGAGGGGAGAGCAGGAAAGGGAGAGAGGGATAGGGAGGTTTAGCTGATTGGTTATTTCTGCAAGGCTGCTCTAGTTTTGGTAATGTTTTAAAGACAGTACAAATGTTTTTTAAATCGGAAGTAGAGCAGCTTTTTTGACCGATTTTAGTTAACATAAATAGGATTCCAATGAACAGTCCAAAGCAGTTAAAAAAATTAAATCAGGTAGGATATGCTTTAATAGCTGCCAGTACACTCTGCCTAATTTTTGCTGTCATCTACATTACTTTCTTCAGCTTTCCATCAATTGCTAGCGCCAGTTCCTTACCTACTAAAATTTGGGAAAAAGAACAATCTAGAGTTTTGCTGCCAGATTGGAGTCAGATGACCTTTAGTTCCCTGCCCGCCGTTGCTAGTTCTGGAAGTTCTGGCGGTCGAAGCTGGCAAGCTGGCACTGCTGTTGACAACATCTTGAAACTGGGTGACATTAACGACGTAAAACCTGAAATTATATCTTTGCAAGCAATTGAACAATTGGCACTAGGAGATA
Source organism: Microcoleus sp. BM001215392 (assembly GCF_036700185.1). NCBI lineage: Bacteria > Bacillati > Cyanobacteriota > Cyanophyceae > Oscillatoriales > Microcoleaceae > Microcoleus > Microcoleus sp. BM001215392. The sequence goes on from NZ_JAUBOJ010000190.1 coordinate 11,188, forward strand.
TCAATTTAGAGAATATTAGCTTGTCAGCATTTCCCTTAGCTGGGAAACAAACAGTTGGTCACTTGGCTGAAATTGTTCCGAATCTGGGCCAATTTCAATTGAGCGATGTTCCTCCAATTGCTTCTTTATTTTCTCAAATAGCCGGAGTGAACCCTAACATCAGCCAATTGCCAATTGCTCAAGCTATAAAACAAGTACCGCAACTAGCGCAGGCAAAACTTAACCAAATTGACCTATCTGAGTTTGCGATCGCCCAAATTCCCAACCTTAATAGCGTAAATTTAGAACAGTTCTCTGGCTGGTCAGAGGAACTCATCAGCAATATTCCGCTGCTGAGTCAAGTCCCGCTTTCTAGTTTTCCTGTTCCTATTGCGTCCATTGGCAGCACAATCATGCGAATTGATATGATTTACAGTCGGTACGAGAGCAAGCGCAATAACACAATTTCCGGTTCTGATGTAGAAGGATTTGCGGTAGCGTGCGAGAAAGATTGCGCTTATATCGAACTCGACGACATGGAAAACGCCGGTCGCCGGGCCACAGGGCCGCTAGAAGGCAAGCAGTGGATCAGTGGCAAATATCAGGAAGTGCGAGGCGGTTCTGGCTGTTTGGCAGGTTGGGAACCGACGGGCAGGCATCCTTTTGGGGAAGTGTTTAAAGTAGTGGTAATGGAACCGTCAGAAACCAGCGATAGTATTGACACGGCTTTGTACTTTAGGTTTAGTTTACCCTGTGGCAAATCGCCTTACATTATTGGTCCGGTTCCGTTTCTCAGTTACAGCGTTAATTCGCCTATGTTTGTCGGTCGATTGGAGGGCGGTTCTTCTAACAGTATTTCTCGCTCAAAAGGCGTCGCATCTGAAACAAAACCTTCAAAGCCACTGAGTTCAAATCAAGCTAAAAAAAATGCTTTACTAGCTCAGCCTGTACATGAATCCAAACGAGAGTGCGCGCGCCCCGCAACTTACGTGAGCGGTGTGGATGTGGCTTCATTAGGGGAGGCGTTAGCGAAGCTTTCCGAAGGAATCGCCAATTTAGAAAGTGCAGCCAATGCCGACTACGAAGCCATTGGCGAGATGGTTTGTACCGAAGGATCTCGCAACTGCGGGCGGGCGATCGGTCGCTATCAGTTGATGAGTTACCGGGAAGACGTGCAACGTGCTGTCAGTTCAATTCCTGGGGGGGCTAACTTTATCCTGAACGTCAACAAAGGCCAAAAACCTACAAGAGAGGAACTCTTCCAATATTTTCCTCCTGCTGTTCAGGATAAAGTCTTGCAAAATTCTCTAGCTGAGAAGTTAGTCAGCAGCCAACAGGAAATTGACCCTAAAACTGGGCAGGTGTTCAAGGGCGATCGCTTAATTGAGCGAGTAGCACAGAAACACTTTGGGGGTTCTGGCAGTAAAATTGATGCCAGCTATTCCAACATTTTAGGTGGCTACTCTCTCAAACAGTACGGGGAAAAAGTTCGAGAGCTTTATAACCACAATACCAGCGACAATTGCCAAGCTAATTCTGGTGACAGCAATGGCATCAGCAACTCGGTCGGCTCCGGCCTTACTTTAAATGCTAGTGGGAGTATTAAGGTGGCGCTGTTCATTAGCTCTTTTTTGGTGGGAACGTGGTTTTTAATTCGACTGTTTCACAAGCGAAAGCAGCAAATTTTTCTGATGCTAATCGCTTTGGGGCTAGCTGTTACTCTTGGCACGGCTGTGCTCTCCCATTGAACAAAGGGAAAGGGGAAGTGGAAATGCAAGGTATTAACAAATATAGGACTTACGCAAGACAGCAAATTTTACAGTATTTGTGGCCAACTGCACCGAAGAGCACCTACAAACACCTTACAAATAGTGTCTCTGCGTTCACGAGTGAACTATAACACAATACGGTTCAAGTAAGAACAATCTGACTTCCTTTCACAAGTCTGTATATCCTAAAAATTCGTGAAATGGAATTCGTCTGAAAGGGCTAACCCAAGCGTATTGGACTATAACAACTTTTTCGCTAACAGGACGTTTTTAAGTGCTTAAAACATGAATTTTATTGCGTTTCTGTTCTGATATCTATTCCGAAACATGAATTTTATTGCATTTCTGTTCTGACATCTAATCCGGTGGCATCGGAATGATTAAACCACAGAGGACGCAGAGGACGCAGAGAAAGAAAAGAGAGAGATTAATAATTCCGATATCAACGGATTTGATATGACTTGTTCCTAAGTTGTTCTCGCTCTAAATTGCATAGTCGTTTTATATTCCGATAAGGAAGTCATTAAAATTGACTGTAAATTTTAGACATACAACAGCTTACTTAAGCAAAAGATTCTCTCTTTTATTGTCTTTTTATTCTGCTTTAATGTCCTGTTTTTTCTTGTATTTTGTATGAGGGGAGTAACAAATGGTTAAACACAATAGAGTGTAAGGATTCAGGTCTGAGAAATAGGAACGAGCTCAGGCATAGCCAAGTCACAAG
>NZ_JAUBOJ010000191.1:0-13627 GCF_036700185.1 Microcoleus sp. BM001215392
TTTTCGCCCAAATGCTACGCCCCTACATATACATTTTGATTTTTGCAAGATATCTCATATTCTTATCTCCTTTTCTTTCGATAGTCCCCTTGTCTTTGGAAGCCAGCGCGAGTCATCGGAAAGTTCGGCGCTGGCTTTTGACCTTCTCAGAGTATATATAGTGAGCACATTGCAGCACTATGGACAAGATTGTCTAAAATACTGCACACTGGCGATCGGCTTAAATAAGAAACAATTAACTTCTAATGGCTAAACGTGTATCAACCTCCATAGCAGATGGAATTTACGATCTACTCCAAGAGTGGGCTAATGAAGAACGGCGCTCAATCAGCGGCTTATCAGCATTCCTTTTAGAACAAGCTGTGAGAGAACGTCAAAAGCAAAAACAGCCCCAGTCATCCGATGAAAAACAGGAGAAAAGTTAAGTGGAGTTTGGGCGATCGCTCGAATTGAGGAGACTGATGGCTGAAGTCCTTGCTGCCAAACGATTGTGCAACAATTCTATGCTGCGGCGACTTCAAAATTTATGCGATCGTAAATATCCGTCAAGCTAATTTGGAACTCAACCGATTCCATTGCTAATACAGAATCTTCTGACTCATACTCAGTAAATAGCCATTTATCATTAGCCGTCTTAGTCAACTGTTCGACATGATATTTGTATTGGTCAATTAAAATATATTCCCGAAGTTCAGGAATCGATCGATAATAAAGAAACTTCTCCCCTCTGTCATAATCTTTAGTAGATTTCGACAAAACCTCAACAATTAGCAACGGATTTGTCACAGTAGTGGTGTTGTTTGCCTGATAAACCGGTTCACCTTGAATCACCATCACATCTGGATAAGTGTACAGACGATAACGCGGTATCCACAACCGCAGATCGTTGATAAAAATCTCGTAATTTTGCCCGCTTACAGTCAAGGGAAATATGCGGCAAAAATTCAGCGCAATTTTATTGTGATTAGCTGTTCCACCAGTCATCGGTAATATTTCTCCATCTAGATATTCGCTTTTGTATTCCGCAGCTTCGTCTAAAGCTAAATATTCTTCGGGAGTATAGTAGCGTTTTTCTGTTTCTGCCAACATACTATATTTCTCCTATCCAATTTTATATCTATCATTGTATCATATTTTTGATGGTGCAATTATCTCTGGCACACAACCATCTGTAGGGAAACGGCACTGCCATATCCTAATCTGTAGCTAGATTTTTATGTATAATTATCACGGCTGACAGATGGGGGTCAGAAACTCGGTTTCTACGAGATTTTGCGGGGAGGAACGAGAAATATACGAGTAAACCGGGTTTCTAATCTCAGCGCGCGTCCAGGACTAATTTACAAATATTATGAAATTTATCGGCATTGATTTAGGTTGGAGTTCCGGGGCCAGCGGTTTGTGCTGCTTAAATTGGGAAAATAACCAATTACAATTCATCGAGTGCGATCGCCAATTAGCAACCAACGACATCCTCACCTGGATCGATCGGCAAATCTCCCCAACCGAACCAGCCATCATCGCCGTAGACGCCCCCACAATCATCACCAATCCAACGGGAATGCGCGAGGCCGACAAACTCACCCACAAACACTTCGGGCGCTACCACGCAGGCTGCTATCCCGCCAACCTTTCCCGCCCCTTCGCCCAAAAAACAGTCGAATTCGGCCTTTGTTTAGAAGCCCGAGGATTTGTCCACGCACCGATAATAGAAGCTAAGAAATTAGGCAGATATCAAATAGAAGTCTTTCCCCATCCAGCCACAATCAACTTATTTCAATTAGATAGAATCATCAAATACAAAAAAGGAAAACTGGCAGAGCGTCAACTAGAATTGATGAAACTCTGCCAGTATATTGTAGATATTTTACCGAGCCTTGAACCAAGTCTAAATCTGTCTTGTAGCACAGGAATCTTGCCTGTGAGTGGCGGTTCAAAACTCCCCGAAATCCCCACCAGTGTTGCAACTCTCAAAGCCTTAGAAGACAAGCTAGATGCCTTGCTGTGCGCTTATATCGCTGCGCACTGGTGGTACTGGGGAATCGATCGGAACTTGGTTTTGGGCGATCGCACCACCGGCTACATAGTCATTCCCCAACTTCAATAAGAAGAGAGGAAGAAGAGCACAATCGCGCATTGACCATGACAACTGTCAATTGCCTGCCCGCTCGCGTAGTCGAAGGGCACCAACCGCCGCGTAGTCGAAGGGTCAACTGTCAACTGTCAACTGTCAACTGTCAACTGACTAATGTGCCCAGATAATCACACCAAGTTCATAGGGACTGCTGAGATTATCGTGCTTCGGCAAAACCCGCAATGACAAACCTTGCAAACCGCTAGAAGTATAAGTAATGTCAGCCGTATAAAGGCTAGCATTGTGAGGATCTTCTCCCAAATACTCCATTACCATCGGCACGCCGCCAACAATCTCGCCATTAGCATCAACCGAACCTTGATAAAGTTCAACTTGCACATCCGCAGGTGTTAATCCCATGAGATTGATGCGAGATTTAACAGCGATCGACTGATTGACCTTAACTTCCTTATCCTCGGAAATATCAACAGCCTCAATCTTAATGTAATGCCACTTTCCGAGAACGTGCTTCTTCCACTGAGATAACTCCTTAGCTGGAGCGCATCCGTCAGAAGTCATGGTGTGGTAGCGATCGCTCACCGGGAAATAAGCCCGCCGCGCGTAATCCTTCACCATCCGAGCCGTATTGAACAAAGGACAATTCAAGGCAATCGAATCCTTCATTTTCGCCGTCCAACCGCGAGGAATTCCATCAGAATCCCGGTTGTAAAACAGCGGTACAACTTCCTTTTCCATCAAGTCGTACAAAGCATTCGCCTCGACATCATCCTGATACTTAGTATCTTCGTAAAACTCGCCATGTCCGATCGGCCAACCAGTGCGAACATAATCCGCCTCATCCCACCAACCGTCAAGAATACTCAAGTTTGGCAAACCATTCATCGAAGCTTTCATCCCGGAAGTACCAGAAGCTTCACGCGGACGGCGCGGCGTATTCAGCCACACATCGCAGCCGGAAACCATCATCCGAGCCACGTTAATGTCGTAGTTCGGCAAAAACACCATCGAATTCAAGGTGTCGTGTTCGCGGATGAAGTGAACGATATCCCGAATCAATTCCTTACCCGGAATATCCATCGGGTGAGCTTTCCCAGCAATCACAAACTGCACGGGGCAGTTTTTGTCCCGCATAATCCGCATAATTCGATCGACATCCCGCAAAAACAGTGTCGCCCGTTTGTAAGTAGCAAAACGGCGCGCAAATCCGATCGTCAGCACCTTCGGATCGAGAGCCTCGCGTGCGGGTTCGATTTCCGTTTGAGCCGCACCGCGCTCGCGCAGAGTCTTTTGCAGCCACTCCCGCGCGAATACCACCAACTCCGATCGACAGCGTTCGTGATTGCGCCACAATTCCTCATCAGGAATCGAGTTAATTCTGTCCCACAGGCGATCGTCCTTACCAGTCATTTCCCAATCCGGGCCGAGGTATCGATCGTACAACTCCTGAGTTGACTTCGCCACACAACTGCGAGCGTGCACCCCGTTGGTAATCGAAGTAATCGGCACTTCTTCCATCGGTAAACCCGGCCATAACCCTTGGAACATCGGGCGCGACACCACACCGTGCAAAGCAGCCACCCCGTTGACAAAACTCGACATTTTAATTGCCAAAATTGCCATATTCAGAGGCGCAGACGAATCCGCAGTATTTTCCCGGCCCAATCCCAGAAATTCCTCTTTCGACAAACCAAACATCTTGGGATACTGGCTCAGATAGTGCATCACCATATCCGGCTCAAACAAGTCAAACCCAGCAGGCACAGGGGTGTGAGTCGTAAACATACTGCTCGAAACCACAACCTGTTCCGCTTCTGTGAAACTCAGGTGATGTTCCTCCATCAGCATCCGTATGCGTTCCAAAGCCATGAAAGCCGCGTGGCCTTCATTCATGTGATAAGCAGTAACAGTCAAGCCCAAAGCCTTGAGCATTTTCACCCCGCCGATGCCCAGCATGATTTCTTGGTGCATCCGCAGAGTTTTATCGCCGCCGTAGAGTTGGTCGGTAATATCTTGGTCGTAGCGGCTGTTCGGTTCAATATTTGTATCCATCAGATACAGAGGAACCGTTCCCACTTGTACCCGCCAAATCCGGGCATACACCTTGCGCCCCGGATAGTCCACCTCAATCCGCAATTCCGAACCGTCGGGATTGCGTTCTAGGTGCAGGGGCATATTGTAGAAATCGTTGAGCGGATAGCGTTCTTGCTGCCAGCCGTCGGCGTTGAGATACTGCGAAAAATAGCCTTCTTGGTAGAGCAACCCTACACCAGCCAAGGGCAAGCCCAAGTCGCTAGCAGATTTGAGGTGGTCGCCCGCGAGCACGCCCAAACCGCCGGAATAGATGGGTAGGGCTTTAACTAAGCCGAATTCCATCGAAAAGTAAGCGTAGCATTCCTGGCGATCGGTGCCGCGCTGTTTGCGGTACCAGGCACGATTTTTGAGATAATCGTCTAGCTGCTGGGCTGCTCGGTTCATTTGAGCAATGAAACCTTCATCTTCTGCCATTTCTTGCAGTCGCTCTTGAGAAATGGTTCCGAGCATCAGTACCGGGTTTTGATTGCTCGAATCCCAGATATCTCGATCGAGCCGGCGGAAAAGGTCTTTGGTATCAACGTTCCAATCCCAGTGCAAGTTATAGGCAAGCTTGCGCAGGGGTTCGAGAATTGCCGGCAGAGACGGGGAAACGTTAAATGTGCGAATCGGCTGCATAGACAAAGCATTTATGTTGAGGTAGCGATATTTTCCTCTGTCTTTTGGCACAAGTCCGTTATTCTGCACACTATTTTAAGTTTTAAGTCGCGCTCTTGCGATCGCCCGCGGTCGATCGACCCTAAAATCGATTGTGCTGCGTCGCCTACACAAATTTCAGGAACCTTTAACTTCAATCACTTGCCCCGGAGCAATGGTCTTCAGTGCGTTAAGAGCATCTGGCATCAGGGGAAGTAAATCAGGCAGCCTGTTGCTGGATGCGACAAGCACGACGACTGCCACTCCAGCTTGCTGTAAATTTTGCTGATAGCGCAAATTTTGATCTGTGGTGAGCAAAATCGTGAAGCCCTCTTGACTCATGAGGCTCAGCAGTTCACCGTTCTTTTTTCCTGACCATCCCATCTCGACGACTGTGCGTATGTCGCAGTCAACAAGTTCGCGCTTTAGAGGTCTTGGGGCACATTCATCAAGCAGGATTCGCATAAGCACTCAGCATTTCCTTTGCTAATTCAAGGGCTGCGATCGCCTGTGCATGACTGACACTAGGGAAATGATCTAAAAACACATCCAATGAATCACCAGCTTCAAGATAATCAAGCAAAGTTTTCACTGGAACGCGCGTTCCCACAAAAACAGGAGTTCCTCCTAAAATATCGGAGTCGCTATGAACAACACGAGATGTTAATGCCATAACAAATTTACCAGGCTGGCTACCAATCTTTAACAAAGATTATAACCTAAATTCCTTCCAGCCTTTGATGAATCCAGTAATAAACGCCCCAGCCGGATTATCGATAGCTTTTTCAAACGCTGCCAGACCACCTTCTGTAACACCATTTATAACTTTTTGTTTCATTGTTGGGTTACTTTCGAGGTGTTTAACCACTTCCGTTGCCATTACCATATCTCTTGCTGGTGTATCGCTAGGATAGCTTGTCTCTAGTTGTTTGAGTAATGCTTGAATTTAGCCTGCTGCTTGCACTAAGCTTTGAGGCTTTCCGGCGGCGTAGTAATTTCCCTGAATGTAACTACCTTGAATATGTCTGTTGAAATTACCGCCACCTGTGTTAACAGTCCAGTTTTCATTGTTACTCATCTTGATATCTCCTTAAGTTGTTATTACAATTAAAATTTGAGACCTGATTGATTGGTGAGCTACATCTGCACACTTCTCTCTACCAATTACTAAATCTTGCTTCGTCTATCTTGTCTTGTGCTTCATCGATTGCCAAATCTTTGCTAAGGCTTTTACCACTTTCATTACACAGAGGGCCATTTATCTTGTAATACCAATAATCATTTCTGTCGGATTCTAAATAAATTGTATGCCCTTTATAATTAGTTTCTTCCCATAATTTTCTTCTCCTTCATAGCCTGTTTTTTGATTGAATAGATGCTTGTGTTGAATTAAAATCCTAACAAATTCTTGAAAAACTTCACTGTCACCAGCATTTTCGTCAATATGAAACTTACCTTTAACGTAGGGCTTTTTTCGACTCTCTTCGGCTAACTCTTTAGCCATTTGAGTTACTGCTTGCTCTATACTAAGTCCTTGACTTTGCATTTTAGTTAGAATAACTCGAAAATCATCAAGAATGGAACTAATATCTTTGCTCATATCTACACGCTTGTCTTGTATGTTTATATAATCACCTTGTACATAATTACCTTTAATTACTCGATTATAGTTTCCGCCACCTGTGTTAATGTCATAATTTATAGTTGAATTATTTTGATCGTCTAAATCAGATAGTTTATGATTATCTCTAACACCTCTTTGTCGCTTTAAGTATAGATAAAGACCAAGGGCAATAATTATTATACCTAAAACAACACTAAACACATATTTGTTCTCAACTATTAATTGAGCAACTAATTGAGCAACTTGAACAATTAATAATGCAGCTAAAATTAGGTATATACTCTTTTCAGTATTAGACAGCCTGTCTCTAAAGTGATGAAACAGTTTTACTAAAATTTTTCTTACATAGCTCATACTACGGGAATAGTATTTGTAATTTGAGTAGCATCTCAATAATACCAACTTCCTCCAGAAATGGATATAGTATAGATCATTATACATCTGTGATATTAATCACAGATGTCAATGACAAAACGTGATACATAACGCAAAAGCAAGGTCTTGGTATTAGCATCACCAAAAGTTCTCAAGAGCTAAAAACATCTGTGTATTTAGCAACATTTTTTATACCACTTCGTGCAAGCAATCAGTGTCATTTCTATGGCGCGATCGATCGAGATTGTATCAGACGAGCGCTCGCTTTTACTGTTATCGATCGCCCACCTCCAACGACAGAGCAGTACCGATCACTCTTTACTCTCAATTCAAGGTACGTAGTTGCGCTTGAGCGCTCTTCTTCATATTTACGTAAAGAGCGCTCAAGCGCAACTACGTACCTAAACCAGCGCCAGCACCTGATAACCAGTTAATTTTATGTGGCGCGGGCGATCGAATTCCCAACTGACAACTGACAACTGTCAACTGACAACTGTCAAGCAATTTTCACTTTCCTCAACAGAGAATTTACCAAAAGTTTGCTCGCATCGCCAGCCGAAAGGGCAGCGCTAAAATAGTGACCCTGAATTTCGTGACAGTGGAGCGATCGCAAACAATCCAACTGCTCTTTAGTTTCTACTCCTTCAGCTACCACGCTCAAGTTTAAATCTCGCCCCAGCGTCGCTACAGCATTGGCGATCGCCCGTTCGCACGGATCTGTCGTCAGTTCGCTGACAAAAGATTTGTCTATTTTTAAAATATTCAACGGAAACTTTTTGAGATAATTTAGAGAACAATAACCCGTGCCGAAATCGTCAAGAGCAATCTGGACTCCCATACTCTGCAACTCCCTCAGAACTTTTGTGGTATAATCCACATCTTGCATAGCCGTAGTTTCGGTAATTTCTAATTCTAAATACTTGGGTTCTAAATTAGTTTTTTTCAAACAGTTCGCCACCATTTGTACTAAATTAAATTGCTGAAACTGCCGCGCCGAAAAATTGACTGCTACCCGCAAATCTGGTTGCAAAGCATCTTGCCAAGCTTTATTTTGAGTGCAGGCAGTTTGCAGCACCCATTCCCCAATCGGGACAATTAATCCGTTCTCTTCGGCGATCGGAATAAATGTCGTCGGAGAAACTAAACCTAATTCTGGATGTTTCCAGCGCAGCAGGGCTTCCATCCCCTGAATTTTCCAAGTAGTGATGTTGACTTTTGGCTGGTAAAAAACCTCAAATTCTCCCTGTTCTAGAGCTTCGTGCAGCCTATTTTCTATATTTAGCAACTGGCTGCCTTGGGGATTAATTGTTGAAGTGTATAACTGATAATTATTTCTTCCCCTTTCTTTAGCACAATACAAGGCAGCATCAGCATTTTTGACTAAAGTTTCGGCATCTTCGCCGTCGTTGGGATAAACGGCAATGCCGATGCTGCTGCTGATATGAAACTGCTGTTCTTCTAGTTTAAATGCTGGCTTTAAATTGTCGAGAATTCTTTGAGCTGTTTTCAGTGCATCTTCCAAGGCATTGACTTCCGGAAGCAGCACGGTGAATTCGTCACCTCCCCAGCGGGCTACCGTATCAGTCGATCGCAAAGTGTCGCTGATCCGTCCGGCAAAACCTTCTAACAGGCGATCGCCCGCAGCGTGACCTAATGTATCGTTAATCTTTTTAAACCTGTCCAAGTCTAAAAACAGCACAGCCAGCATTTTTTGGGTTTTTTTAGCTTGTATTAATGACGCTTGGAGGCGATCGTTAAAAAGTATCCGGTTCGGTAAACCCGTAAGTTGGTCGTAAACAGCTTGATAGCGAATAATTTCTTCAGCTTGCTTGCGCTGAGTGATGTCCATCATGGTACCGATCGCCCGCACGGCTTTACCGCTAGCATTGCGGATGATGTAACCGCGATCGAGCACAAAAACATATCCCCCGTCTGCGCGGCGAAAGCTGTATTCCTCCGACCAACATTGAGCATCTGAACTCATTGTTTCATTGAAACTTGACTTCACTCTTTCCCGTTCTTCGGGATGAATATTTAGCCACCATGCTTCTAATTCTATCGTCTGAGTTTCGTTGAGTTTGTATCCAAAAACTTTTTCAAACTCTTCGCTCAACCAATACTCATTTTTTGACAGGTTAAAATCCCAAACAGCATCATTTGTTGCTCGCGTCAGCAGGTGAAAGCGTTCTTCACTTTTGCGAAGTTTTTCTTGTGATTGCCAGCGTTCCGTCACATCGCGAAAGCTGAATACTCGACCAGTAATTTTGCCTCCTGTCAGTTGCGGTAGCGAGTATCGCTCGAAAATTCTGCCATCTTTAAATTCGATTATATCGAAACTTTCTGCATCCGGGAAATCCGACAATTCTTTAGCGCGGTTGAGAAAGATTTCCGGGGATTTTAACTGGTTGATTCCGAATCCCAAAATTTGGTTGCTATCTCTCGAATCGAGCAGGAAATCTGGCAACTGCCACATTTGGGCAAACTTGCGGTTAAAGCTGACAACTTTTCCGCCACCATCAACCGCCAGAATGCCGTCAGCAGTAGATTCAATGGTTGCTTGAAGCAAGGAAAGAGATGTTTCTAGTTCTAATTCTGCTAATTTGCGATCGCTGATGTCAAAAGCTGTGATTAATATGGACGCTTTTCTCTCAAACTTGATAATATCTACAGTGGCTTCAATCCAGCGTATTTCTCCTGTTTTAGTGATAATTTTTACTTCATTTTTTGAGACGGCACTTTCTCGAATCTGGCTGGCTTTGCCCCATTTCTTAACTATTTCTCTAAAATCAGGATGAACTAAATCATATAAATCCAACGCTAGCAATTCTTCGCGACTATATCCAGTCATATCTTCGGTCTGACAATTAACATAGCGCAACTGTCGGCGCTGATAGATAAATGCAGCAGCATTAACAGTCTCTATTAGTTGCCGAAACTTTTTTTCACTGCGCCGCAAATCTCTTTCAGCCCGCTTGCTATCGGTAATATCTTGTGCTACGTACAAGTTACCGCTCACATTGCCTTTGTGGTCGCGAATAGTTGAAATAGAAAGCAGTACAATTATTTTTTTTCCCTGTTTGGAAATGTACACTTTTTCGACGTTGCTGACAGAATATTCTGCCGTTGAGTTTTCTAATTTTAACCCTAGTACAGGTGAGTCATTCTGCTTAAAAAGTTTGCCTATTTGTGTACCTAATAAATCTTTTTTAGAGTATCCTAAAAGTTGACAGGTAGCTTGGTTTAATGACAGGATATGACCGCCCGGGGTAGTGGCAATTATCGAGACACTCATTTCTTCGCAAATATCGAGGGCGTATTCGGCAGTTTGCTGTACATCTTGAGTCATTTTGGCGATCGCATCCCGGATATCCTGTTCTTTTTTGGGAGGCTGCAATCGTTTTTCTGCTTCTGCTATCTCATCATTCTGTGTTTCAGAGTTCGATTTGAGCAACCCCACCGCCTTGGATAAGATCCTTCTTGTGTTAGCCTTCCTTAATAACAAGATTATTATACAAATAAAAGCCAGATAATAACCGATTATTTCTAACGTAAAGCCACGATTTTTTTGAGGAATTTCCTGAGAATTTACCAAATTATTGCTCGGTGGATTAACCAATTCTATTTGGGACAATTCATCGATTAATAAGTTGGAGTTGCTCGTGGTCAATGGTTCTGATGCCAATTGCAAGTAGCTAAGTTTCGGAGGCGCCGCCAAAATTGGTTCTACCGGGCGATTGGCATCTCCATCTCTTACACTTGTCGGCAATATTTTTACATTGATACCAAATTGTATACCAAAAATTGCAGCAATTAGATATCCCAACATTAATCGCTCGGTTATTTTCATTTTCTCCAGTTCCTAATTTTAACAACCTGCTTTTTTGCTATCATAAATTTCATAATATGAGCAAAAACTGAGAGTGGCGAAGAACATATGAAACATTCATTAATGTAGATTTAACAAATTAAAAATTTTAAAGAACAAAAAATACGCTCATAACTAATTATAATTTTAATCTTTATATAAAATATGTCATCGGCCATTGTGCCACAAATTATCCGCCATTATGCCTAGATAGGGGCTGGGATCGCGCTAAAATTAGATAATTCCGGCAAATAGGCGGCCGGGATTTGTTATAAAAATAAACAATTAGCTTAAAATCGATGCACAAATCCACGAATTGAACCAATGAGTCAGACGATCCCAGAACTCCAAACAGAAATCCGCGCGCTGCAAGCAGAAGTTGCCACTCTGCAAGAGACGCGGGAAAAACTTTGCCTACAGCGCTCAGAGTGCCGAGTGACAGTCAGTTTTCCGAAGAATAATACTCCTGAGGCCATGGCCGAGTTCCACCAGCAAAATGCTGCCTTTGGGGAGCAGTGGTTGCAACAAATCCAGGAGATTGAGCGAGAAACTCAAATTATTGAAAAGCAACTCGAACAAAAACAGGCGGTACTCAATCACAAACAAGGCGAACTAGACAAATTGCTAGCGGGACAGCACTGGCAAAAAGTTGAAAATGACGTTCAAACCGGGGAAAAGCGCTTGCAAGCACAAGCTCGCAAAATTAACCAAGCAGCAGCGCAACTTGAGGCAGAAATCCAAGCATTAAAAGCACTGTACGACGAACTCAATCCCAGTTATTCCGAGTGGTTTGAACAACCGACTCAAGTTGTTGATTTTTCTGCAAAAACTATTCCTTATGCTTTTCCCAGTAGCAGCGGGTTAATATTGGCAAACAAGGAGATTGAATGGGAGAAACAATAGTTTTGAGTTGTGAAGATTGACTAAATAATTAGTATGCTGGGATGTCGCCGTTAAATTGCCCAATAAGCAAGACACATTCGACGGCGACATTTAAAGGTTTTAACGGAGTTTTTAGGTAAAAAAATCACCAACGGGTATTGACATCGCTAAGGCTGGCATCGGCGGCTAGAAACCCGGTTTCTACGAATTTTGTGTTTAGTAACAATAAATATAAAATAAACCGGGTTTTTGAGTTCAGCTTCCGATAACGAACTTAATGTTAAAAGCTTTGAGTTTCATTTTTTGAAACAGGTTTATTTTTAACTATGGTGTCAAGGTAAAATATAAAATCTAACAGTATACAATCTTGAATATACTTAGATGATGAAACGATTGATTTGGATAGCACTATTTATTCTGGTTGCGTTGGTGGCTGCGGGTTGGGGTTCTGACTCGTGGCAGCGGTTTTCGGCTGTACCGTCCGTTTCGCTCGATCGCAAAATCGACATTTCGCAAAACCCGTCTCCCTCGCCCCTGACTCCTGAAAAAAATGCAGTAAATCTGCCTCAAATTGATCCGTTTAGATTGTGGAAACACGTTGAAACTTTAGCAGGAGAACGCGATGGAGAACGATCTCGCTCTTTTACAAGAGACTACATTTCGCAACAACTAAAAACCTTTGGTTTTTCCCCAGAATTGCAGGAATTCGATCGCGGAATCAATGTTTTTGCCGAAAAAAAGGGTACTGACTCAAAGGCTGGGGCAATTCTCGTTGCTGCACACTATGATACCGTACCTCAATCCCCCGGTGCTGACGATAATGCGACGGGAGTTGCAGCAGTTTTAGAAGTAGCAAGGTTGCTGGGTTCTCGTGCGACTGCTCGGACATTGCAAGTGGCATTTTTTGACCGGGAAGAAATCGGACTTTTAGGCAGTTTAGCATTCGCCGGTAGTCCGGCGCGGTTAAAAAATTTGCAGGGTGCGATCGTCCTGGATATGGTAGGTTATGCCTGTCATACGCCCGGATGTCAGCGATATCCCGAAGGATTGACACCGCAACCTTTTTTAGATGCAGCCGGGGTAACATCTCCTGACAAGGGCGAGTTTATAGCTGTGATTGGGGATGCGGAACATCCGCTGCTGTTGGGAAGTTTTGCGGAGTCGCCAAAAGCTGATTTACCTCCGGTGATGACGCTACCTGTTCCCCTGAAAGGGGTGCTGACTCCCGATGTTTTGCGGAGCGATCATGCGCCTTTCTGGTATAAGGGAGTTGGTGCGGTGTTGGTGACTGATACGGCAAATTTGCGATCGCCCCATTATCACAAATCTACGGATACTCTCGCAACTATCGATCGACCTTTTTTCACCGGTTCCGCTCAAATCGTGGTCAATGCTACTGCTAAATTATTGGAAAATCGGTAATTGGGCATGGGGCATGGGGCATGGGGCATTGGTAAAACGAGTTGGAAAACACACCTGATGGGGCGAGCGAGATGATTTTGGTATCCAATCAACCCCCGGACTTTATTTAGACTGTTTAGAAGGTTCGGGACTTATAATTAACAATTGATCCCCCGATTGACTTTGTTGAACAGCAATCACAGGCGGGCGAGCTTGAGAGTCTTTTTGCTGTTCATTTGTTAAAGCAGGAAACAGATAAATCCAGTTTCCTCTTTCCAAAAGCAACCGCCAAACTCTAGGTTCTTTGGGGTTAGAAGTATCCGTGTCTGCCTTGCCTAGCCAGTCGTCAAATAAACCTTTATCACCAATGAATTTATACTTTTCTAGAGTAAGTTTGTCATCAAAGACATTATTGAGCTTTCTGCCTAAAGCAATATTATCTTCCTTGGCGACTAAAGTAACTACAGGTAAAGTCGAAGTTTCGCCCGCGTCGCGTCGGGCATCAGCAATACCTTGGTGGTAAGCTGACCAGAATAAAACTAGCAATACCCAACCGACGATGATAATTTCGTCAACGAGCGATCGCAATAATTTGATCGAGTTATATAGCGATCCTAAATCATTTGCAAAAAAATCTGGCTTCACTAATTGTGATTAA
>NZ_JAUBOJ010000192.1:0-13600 GCF_036700185.1 Microcoleus sp. BM001215392
ACTTTTTGGCTCTACTCGCGGAGCATCCCTGTTCCAAAACTGTCCGAAGTATTGAAAAACGGAAAGGACAAATTAGACTCAAATAATCAATTGAATTCTACACCTCGAAAACATACAGGGATTCAATGCAATTGTATTGAACCGAAGGCGGTATTGCATATTTCATTTTTTTGCTAACACCTTTAAATAATGGAGCAAATCTATGGGTGTAACATACACGCTTGAACCCAAAGAAGGCTTGCCGATGGGATTATTAGTGAAATCGGCAAACCAAAGTGAAACTTACAAAGAACTTGAAATTAAACAATCAACACTGGAGGAGCTATCTGACCGACGCTTGTTCGAGCTAACACTAGATATTTACGATTCTCCTCCTCCTCTAAATTTGGAGAGAATGAGCGAAGAATCGCTGCTATCATCGCTAAAAACTAGCGAACAAAAATTCAAAACTGCGGAAACTGCGGGGAAATTGGCAGAAATGTCGAAATTAGTCTACGCAAAACAGTCCGGTATTTTCCTTTTGGAGTTAAAAGCCAGGTGTCAGGGTAGCTTCGGAAAAACTCTCTCGGATGCCGGTATCGGCAAAACTCAATGCGAAATAAAAATGAGAATAGCCAAGCGCTGGCAAGAACTCGTACCCCTCGCTATAGAGGCGATAAATGAAGGGGAAGCCGTTCTTTCGCTAAATTGGGCTGACAGAGTTCTCAGGAAGAAAAGTATCAAACCAAGCGAGTTGGGCGAACGGGACACCGAAAAATTGGGAACTAAACTTTTATCCCGCGCGACTAATTATCTCTCGGAAAAACCGGAAATCATCGAAGAATTACCCGATGAATCAATCGGGCATATCGCAATTGCGATCGGGCGGCGCTATCAAAACCTCAGTTTGATCGATTTCGGAACCAGCCTGCTAAGCACAAAATCCGAACCTGCATAGGGTACTGTGGCAAAAAACCAAACGTATTATTTTTTGCACGTTTGGTTTTCGAGTCACAACAACAGTCCTGGACGCACTAATTGAGAGCATCAAGCTCTCTCAAAGAAACACATAAAGTGACGGGCGCGAGGTTTACCATAACTCAGCACGAGCTCGCTGAGTTTCCGTAAATGCCTGCGCACTCTCAATTCTTCCAAGGCTTTTCCTTCCGAACTTACCCCTGAATCAACTAAAAATCGATATCTTTGGGGCTTCATCGTGCCATCTGGGTTGTAGTTTTCCAAGACAAATGGATCGATGCAAATATCGTAACCGATGTAATAATCGGTGGCATTAAAAAATTCGCCCCCATCGGGAATCCTGACTTCATCCCACGTCAAATCTTCGAGCTTTTTTTGACAACCGCGATCGTACCAAGCCTGTATGTTTCCCTGTACTTCTTGACGGTTTATGTTATCCATAATACTCTTCGCGGTGCGCCGCTGAAGTTCCGTCTCTTCCTCAAAATCTTCTTTGAACTCCCAATCTTCATATTCGGGAACAAAGTCCCAATCTTCATGTTCAAGCATAATTTTTGCAAAAAATTATCACTAAAGATTACTTCCAAAGTTAACACATTTATCATGAGAATCTCAAAAATTTATTTTTTAATTGATACTAAAGTTTAAGTTCAAATCTAAATCCTCGAATTCAAATTCAAATCCTCAATCTTCAAACCAAAATCTCAATTTTCAAACTTAAATAATTTTAATGCTAAAACTCAAACATTTCGATACCGACCTAAATCAATGGGTTAGTTCGTTCGATAGACTCACCAACACCCAGACAGTCCTAACTGAAGAACTGAACAACTCTATGCTGGAAGCAATCTTTCCCGATGCTCCAGAAGATACTTTTTCAATAGGATACATACACGAATGGACTCAATCTGAAAATTTAACGTGTCACCCCGACAATTGCGAAATGTTGTTCAGTTCGGGAAATAGATGCTTCTACGGGCCGACAGAGTACAAAACAGAACTCGACAAAATATTACCTGACGAAAAAGATAAGGGAGCTTACGGCAGTTTGTTATCCGGCAGTTGTCTCGATACTTTCAAAACAACAGTTAAACTTTTAATAGTAGAAGATAATCTAGAATCTGAACGATGCGGAGAAAATGGAGGACTTTTACCAAAAAATGTGGCGATTTCGCTATTAGGAGATTGCCACGGAAAAATTTCGCCGCAACTTCTAGAAAAATTTATCCTCCTTAACGATGAATTGCTTTCTCAAACTGTTGCTGGAGAACCAGATGAAATTATCAGACACGCCGTGCAGCATCGGCTTTTTTTTCCGAATTGCGACTCAAACGCTCGCGTGGCTAAAGGAACGGTAACAGCAAAAATTTTAGAGCCACTGTTTGAAGTTAATTCTACAAATGTTCCCGATTTAATACTGCCAGTATCTTCCTTCAAAGGCGGCTGGAATAAACCGACACCAGGAATGTACGAAGTTGATATGTGGGCGGGGGCAAAAAGTATTTCTCAAACTACTCTATCTTCGACCGCCGAAGTCGGTTTAGAACTGGATACCAGAGAAATTCTTAGAGAATATGCTTTGAAGTTAAATGAAATTGCTGAAGATCCCAGAAAAGTAGCTGAACTTTTCTGTAAAACTTGGGAAGAAAAAGTAACTGCCAGACTCGAAATTAGCAAAGATGGTCAATCTAAAAATACCCACCCGGAAAATACTAAGCAGGAAAATACTAAACAGCCAAATAACCAGCCAGAAAATACTAAACAGCCAAATAACCAGCCAGAAAATACTTTAAATTCGCAACTAATGGAAGAAAATACCGTCTACAAAATATTAAAATCAGACTTACAAGGCGGTCATTACCAGTTACTAGAATGCAAATACATACAAAAACAACTAGAACGCTTTTTACAAAATCAGCGCCGGGAGATAGCAACCGGAGGGGCTATCAAATGGAACAGATCCAGTATAATAATTCCCTCAAAAGATTTAAACGATGACCAAGTTTGCACCGCCGTTGGTAGTCCAGGCGAACTGATAATGAGCTTTAGATCGCCCCTACTTTATGAAGATGCAATCGCCCTTCAAAACAATACTTTTACGCCCGACCTTCTCGACCCCAAAGGGCGAGCTTTCATCGGAGTTTCTGTTGTTTCCGACGAACCTTACCACAAATATGCTAGTAGAAAAGCTGCTGAATGTACTGCGATCCAAGGTATCGATATCAGCGAAGACTTGAGAAAAAAAACCGACCTGCTAGTTGGCGAAACACAACAGGAACACGCCGCTCGATTGTTCTCCCAAGCATGGGCGAAGCGCGAAATATCTCAACTGCAAAGCGAGCCTACTAAAAAAAAACTGAAAGCCATCAAATCTCAACAAGATGCTTTGCAGGATTCGCTGTTACAATCCCTGCCTTTAGACACGTACAGCAAGCTCGCAGGAGAAGACTATGACGGAGACTCTAAATGCTTCGCGAAGGCTTCAGATTGGCCTTATACGGCTCTAAATCTTATAGAAGCTCAAACTCCGCAAAACGCTCACCCTCCTACCCCAAAATTACCCAAAGTTTCCTTTGACGTACCGGGTAAACCCAAGAAAACACTGCCTGAAATTGCTCTATTTATGGCAAATAAATGGACGGAACTTGCTAACTCTGCTGTCAAATGTGCTGCCTCTGTTGAATCAGAAGTAGTAGCAGTGCAGAGTACATTCAGCGCCGAGCAAAAAGAAGATTACATTCGCGATGTTTCTAATCAATTCAAACAAAAATTAAACGACAATTACACCGCTAAACCTGAAAAACACATACCGGACACGCTTATGTCAACTGTCAGAGAACTAGCCAACATACACAATTCGTCAACCCATCCGACAATGGCTTCTTTAATCTCAGCCGACGCCAGTCAAATCGAGCGAGATGTTCTAGACTGCAAGCTATGCTGCGAAGATAAACTTCTGTTTCGCATCCCGCCAGAACAAGTTCAAACTGGCCTTGAAACCTATAGAAAATTTCTGCGATTTCAAGTAACGCCGCCACTGTTACTGCAAAATCAAATAGCTGTAGATTCTAAAAAAAGCGCTACTCCAGCCGACGAAATTACGATCAGCCAGTACAGAAATCTGTGCCACCGAAATCCAAATTACTTGCAAGATAAAAAATTGCCCGACATATACTTAGAAGGAAAAGTCATAGAACCCAACGGCTACAGTTTAAAAGAATCGATAATACAATCTCTTAACCCTTTATTGCAAGCATCGGAACTAGAAGCACGACCATTTTACCAATTTCGCAACCTGTTTCCAGAAGCTGAACCAGGAGATAAATACTATTACACGCCAGAACAGTACAATACTTGCAGGGAAACAAAAGCTGCTTTTGACTCTCTTTTAAACTCTGCCGTTGCAGCTAAACTACGCTTGCAGACTGAAAAAGGCCCTTATTTAACTGCACAAACAGAAACCGGAATTAGTGTAGAAATTACCAATATTGCTTTCAGTAAATACCCGGAACGTTTCAAAAATCGGCAGTCGCTGGAAATCCTGTTAGTTACAAATGAAAACTACAGGGGGGCTAGTTCAAATAGCCACAAAACCTGTGTTTTGGCAAAAAGTCAAGACTCTGAAGGATCTGACAAATGGGTTAAACTCGGCACGCTCAGCGAAAGCAGCAGAAAGCTACTCAATATCCCCGTTAAAATTGAAGGAACGAAATATTTGAGAGTGCAAAATGTAAGAGCAGTAAAAGCTTTAACTGAGGCTGACTGCAACCTAATTTTTAAACAAGCGACGCAAATAGCAGAGACTTTTCACAGTGAGTGCAATTTGAAAGGCGAAACTGATGCTATGGCGGCTGCTACTTGGCACTTGTGTTGTGCACCAGAACTCAACCACGATAGCAGAAAAAAAACGCAAAATTTCGTGTTTGCTGCTTGGAGTTCTCAAATTGTCGTTCGACTCAACGAACTTCAATTCAAAGAATTAACTATCGGCGAGTTAAATAGCGCAGATATCAAAATAAATAACTGCATCGAAAATGCTGAAATCAGAATTGACGCTGCCCAAACCGAAAATGGCGAAAACTCCCATAGTTATAATCTTACAAATGCTGAAATTGGAACAGAATCAGCTAAATTTGAGCCTGGTAAAAAGCCGGATGTTCACAATCTTACTAATGCTAACACTAAAACGGAATCTGCGAAATTTGATTATCACGAAATCTCCCAAGTTCACAATCTTAAAAATGCTGAAATTAGAGCGGAGGCGACAACAAAAGACGATCGCAAAAACCACCCAACTCAGGGTAAAAGAACCTTGCAAATAATGAAAGACGGTAGGTACATCACAGCAGGTACTGTCTCTGAAAATTCGGCGCAGTTACCAGTTGGAACTACTGCCCGCGCCAAACTAATTCCTGCGATCGCAAAAACGGCTGAACTGCACGTAACTGGTTTAGACGATCGAATTAAAGTCGGTAAGGTTGCAGAATGCGAATTTGGCGGACAAAGTTCTCTTTTAGACCAAGAATACACTATTACAATCCAATCGCTCAATAAACCTAAATATTTGCTGGAAATATCTGGTAAAGTTATCGGCGAACTCGACGAAACATCAATAGAATCGCTCAGGAAAAATAATTGCCTGCACAATCATTTTTCTTTCACCGCAGAACTGACTACTTACGGAATAAGTAACGGCACGTATACAGTAGCCAAGAGCAGAACAGGTAATATTCTCTGTGCTAGAAAACAAAATCTCATTGGTTTTTTTAAAGATTTTCGCTTTCAAGGAACAACAGCGGAAGTTTCAGTTAATATTCAACAAAAGCCGGAAATTTGTGCCACAGTTACTACTGAATGCGGATTAAAAGTCTTGGGGGTGTTTACACCCAACCAGAAAGAATCTAAAATAGCCTTAATGAAGGCTTTCTATAACCAACAACAAGGCAAAAGCGACGAAATATTAAAAAAAGACTTCGACGCAGGTAAGCTAACCGGAACTTCTTTTAAGGCTCGCATAGAATTTAATTCTACTACTCTTATAGCTTCTCTAGATCCCAATTCTGTACAGTACCCTCTTCAGTGGCTAAAACAAAAAGAAGTTAATAATCAAATACTCAATAATCAAACACCCAACAATCAAACACCCAACAATCAAACACCCAACAATCAAATACCCAACAATCAAATACCCAACAATCAAATACCCAACAATCAAATGCTCAATAATGCAGAAAAAACTGCTGTGGCACGGCAAGTAATAGAAAACATGAACTCACCTCCCACTATATTTTATGAATTCCAAAAAACAAGTTTGATTGACGGAAAAATAACAGACCAATCTATGCTGGGGATTGCTGTTAGCTTGAGAAAAACCGAAACAGCACGCAATTTTTTTGAAGATTACAAAATACAGCATTCCGAGATAAATCCGTTAGATGCGTCTGTTACAGAAGAAACTCGCCGAGGTTATGCAGTTTTTCATCTCAACCCCGAAAACCTACCACCCAAAATAATGTCATCCCTATCAAAGCAATTTGGTTCGCCAATTGCCAAAGATTTATCTCCCGATAGTCCGTATTTCCAAAAGCTCAGAGAATCTCCGCCTCTTCCAACCGGGGCATCTTTGCTGCTACACAAATTCTATGGTATTAAAGATAAAGACACTGAAAATGCGATCGCTACTTCAGATCCTCAAAAAACGCTACAACAAAGTGCAGACAATTCACCGCTCATACCTGCTTGGGAAAAAAACCTAATTGCTGTGGCCGTGCAAGCTGCAACTGACAACAATTATAGCCCCAGAACTCCCTTTATCCAAAATACTTTATTAGCTACTTACTGCAAAGAAAATGAAAGTCTTACCATAATTAGAGCTAGAGATAATTCTACAATTTACTCGCGCGAATTGGGAAAAAATGCAGCAATAATTAACTTGTCGGAAGAGCAGAAGCAATTCCTCGAATCATACAAAATTACGGCTAAAAATCAGGAAAGACAACTTTAGCAGGGCGCTTCGCGTTCTGAGTAAATAACTGTAACAGAGCAGCTAGATGACCGCGTAACCATCAATATGGTCAATACTGATTTATCTCATGCGGTTTTCAACCGTTGTATTCATTTTTGGTTGCCCCAAGTCAATGCTAGCCAGATATCTTCCATCGATTTGTGATTGAGATACAGGGTGAATTTCTCAATTTCAGTGGAAACGGGTTTGGTTGAAGTTGGGAGTTTTGACAATTGACCCGACCAAAGATCGCCCAAAGATTTATCTTTGACTAGGGAGTTTTCATCGCCTGATCCATCGGCTTTGTAAGTGATTTTCACAGCTTTTTGGGTTTTGACGAATAGGTCGGCACGCTTGATGATTTCCAGGTTCCCTTGGCTCCAGAATGGGTAATGCTCTGGTCGCAACGTCAAGGTTAAGGGGATTACAGGGGTAGCGGGGGTGTTTTGGAACTTAGCCCATTCGGTGGGGAATTCATGGCGGATGGAAAATAGGCGCACGGAGCCAGTGGTTTGGGCTGCTTCAATACGGGTTTTGAGGTTGGCGATCGCGCCAATCTTCAATGACCCACCCGCCTCACGCGCAGTATAACGAATATGCAGAATCACATCAGAAATTGTGTTGTAGTCAAACTGGCAGGGTTCCTTTTTGCTGGGATTTGCAGGTAATGTCAACTGCCACTCGCTAATCACACCTGCCCCTTCAAAGGGGAGATAGCGTTCGTCGCGTAGGTTAGTTTCAAATAAGCCACTGTCATTTTGTCCGGTGCTGGTGACGATCGTTTGGAGACTGCCGAAGGAATCGTTAAAGCGAGCATCCTCAGTGCCACTCCGCTCATAGCTCCCATCTGTCAGCACTGGTTTGGTGCGAATGCTGCTCTTGAGCATGGTTAGGGTGCAGTTGATGCTGGTGTAGGGGCCGGTGACGCAGGGGATGCTGACAGCGACGGTTTTGATGCGGCGAAAGTAATGTCCTGGTCCATCCATGTCGAAGAGTTCTTCGGGGAGGGAGACGGTGCAGCGGCCAGTGGTACGAAGCTGGAGTAATGCTAGTGGACTAAGCTGGAGTAGGCTGACGTGTTTGGTGAGTTCGTATTCACGTTTGTTATTTTCGTGATAGGCCATCTCCATACGCTTGAGGTCGAGATAGAGAGCTTCACCAGAAAGTAAGCCTTTGCGTCCGCCATCCCAGTAGTTGAATTTGACGTAGGTGGTGGCATCGACTTCGGGGCGCATGAGTTCGCGCTTCATGGTTTGCTCGGCTTTGCGGGCGGTGTCGAAGGCAAAGCGGTAGTATTCGTAGTAGAGGCGGGAGATTTCGCCCTGCATCCAGGCATAGAGTTCTTCGTTGGTGAACTTCTCGTGCAAGAAGCGATCGACCTCTTGGGCATTTTCAATCAATTTTTTTGTGTTTTCGTATTCGTGATGTGTTACTTGTTCAGCAATCAGCGATGTGAGAATCTGTCGCCCGATTTGCATGAGTTCGTGCGCAGCCGAATTGTATTGCAACATCCATTCATCCGCACGGCGCTGGTAAGATGCTGTTTTGGATGCCATTCCTGCTTGTTCGTGCTCCCATCCCGCAATAATGCCGAAAACGTCTCCAGCAATTTTTGATCCAGCTACAAGGGCGGTTCCTACTTTTAGATCTACTGTGCCACCAATTCCCCAAAAATGGATGTTGACTTTTGGGTCGGGAACAATTGTAAATCCTGCTGCGATCGATTTGATGGCAGAACCTAATAAAGCTGTATCTCGTGCTCTAGGCAAGTGACTATTGAGTTCTGCGTTTTCCTTGCTATTTAAGTAAAGACCACCCGGCTCAGATCCACCGAAAACACCAGCCAGTCCATCGCTGGTTGAGTCCGCAGCGATCTGTAACTTAGCAAGTTTTTGTAAAGTTAGGTTTTTTTCATACTGACCAACTAAACCACTGTAAGCTGTATCGAAGTTCTCCTCAGTCAGTTCACGCCGATCGATCGCTACAACATCCGGTGCATTTGGATCGGCTGGTAGCCCTAGCAATCGCTGATAGTAGTGGAGTCGTTCCAAGGCTGTGGCTCGGCTGGTGAGCAGCGATTTAGTTGCTTCCTGTGCTTGTTTCCACTGCAAGAAGCGCACATCTTGCTGCATCTGCTGAATTTTGATTTCGTGGCTCTGGCGCAAGAGGGCTAAACGTTCACCCTCGCCTTTTTCGATCGCCGCCAACAACGCTCCGCCTAAACTCCGCACTTCGCCACACAGTTCTAATGCCTTTTGGATAAACAGGATGGCACGGACGGGGCTGGCTGGTTGATTCAGGCCATTGACGATCGAGCCAATATCAATTCCGGCTGCTGCCGCTTTGACCAGCATTCCGGGATCGATAGGCGGATCGAAGAGGGCAAGTTGGCGCACTATTCCTTCAATGTTCATGCAGTGGCGGATTTTGAACAGTCGGTCTGCGACTGTATCCCAATAGCCCAACAGTTTGTCATTCTGGGGAATGCAGAAATAGAGCGTGCGCCCAATGCCAAAGAGGGGAGCTGCTGCGTCTGGATCTTTACCTTGGATTTGTGGAAGACCAAGGTTGAGCGGAAATTTACCTTCCAGTTCTACCAGTGCATTTCCAGTGGCGTCGAGTCCGCGTGCCTTGAGTTGGGCAAAAGTCTGGGGTTTCGTAGTACCGGGGGAAGGAATTTTCTGGGGGCGTGGACCTAGAAGGTTAGAGGCTAGTACGTAAATTTGGGTGGCTTCATTGATCGATTCGATCGTGTCTTGGCGGAACAGACTGTCGCCCCAGGCAATTAGGTTGTCCAGATATTTCATGACAACGCTGTATTGATAGGCAATTTGCCGGGTGCGGGCAACCGCGTGGGGTTGGAAGGGTTTATTTTTACTCGCTTCATAGCCAGCAAGGACTGATTTTCTCAGTTTTTCTTCATCTGGTGTCGGGTCTTTTTTACTCAACAGCCGCAATAGTTCGTCAATTTGCATGACATCGCCTGCTTGACGGAAAGCGAGAAATTTCCAGAAGCGTTGGGGAGTGGGAACAGATGTGTCGGTACAGGTTGGATCAAAAATGTAATGGAACCAGCGTTGGGCTTCGGCAAATCGTTGGTTTTTGCTGAGATGGACGGCGATCGTCAGGGGTACATGAAACAGTAGTTCCCAGTTGTAGTTCGCATAAGGTCCTCCATAGCGAAGATCAATCTCCTTTGGGAAAGACTCGATCTTAACTAATTCACTGGTCAGCAAAGTATAGAAGGTACTAAAAAAATTACTAGTCAATTCTTGGTGGTATTTCGGGTTGAGCAAACCCGGCAAGGAATCCTTGTTCAGCTTCTGAATTAGTTCACCGACAAATGGATGGAAGAAGTTCTCGAAGGTGTAGGTGAATTCAATGTCTTGGCGTTTTGTATAGAGAGGCTTCAGTACACCTGATTTATCGAAGACTCCATGGAACTTAACTTGAGAATAGTCTGTCATAATTCTTTACTCCTTAATCGATCTGGCTCTACTGAATTTGTTGATTACGCATGATACCTGTTGCACTGATGTCTTTATCGCCAAAACGCACGGTACCTGTGGTGGCAATACCTTTTTTGATATAGGCATCTTCAGTGACAAATCGTTTCATCGGAGCCGGATCAATGACGGCTATTCGTGAATCCATAGCCACAGGGCCGAGGCGATCGCGAATTTTGGGCGGTGATTCCAACACTAATGGCGGAATATAAAGTTCTCGCTTTGGCAGATATTCATTAAAGCCTAAGCCTGTGAATTCTGAAATAGTTACAGGACGATCACTTGTGCTGACATAGAAAACGTGGCGGCTGTCTTCGTAAAAGAATGGCGTAGTGAAGATGCTCGACTGATTATAGGATGGATAAATGACTCTCATAGACAATCTCTCTTTGGTGTTGAGTACAGGTCGTTCCCATTTCTGAGGATTCCATTTCCAGTTGCCAGAGATGTCTTGTACACCTGTGAGAATGTTGTAAGTAATTGAAAAAGATCCGTTAATAGTCTGAAATGAGCGATCTGCACTCAAAAATAATCCTCTTGGTCTTGGGCTTGGAGGACGAGAGTCATCCTCTTTTCTAATTGGCAAACTGTGAGTATTATAGAGAACAAAATAAGCACTATAGGGAGAAATATTGACTTTCAAGACACTTCCTTCCTCAGTCACTGTGAGATTTAGTGTGGAGCGATCGAAAGTATGCTCTCCAGCCACATTAAAATCGCGTACGAAGGTAGGTTTATTGATATCTGAGGTCTTAGTGGGTTGCCACTTGCCGTTATAATACTCACTCCAGCAAAGCACGGCTTGCACAGTAACTTTTGTACTTGTATTTGCATCATTTCTGACACTTTTTTTGACTTGTCCCAAGTTAACTTTAGCTAACTCAGTGTTATCTTCTGGGACAGGAGAGGAAGCTGTCTTTGATGTATCAAGTGGAGCTTGCTTGATGATGCGCAACCAGAATAAGAAAAGGCGATCGTTCCAAACGACTGGAATCACTGGGTTATCTTCAATATCCAGCTTGATTTGTTCCCAGGGTGTCCAATAACCATACTCACGGCGACGATAGAAGTATTTGCGATTGGCTCCGGGAGTGCGCGCGACCACATGGGCAATATCATCCTCTAACTTCGTCAGATCGTTTTCCACAAAATGAATACCGCACGGTTCTAGTTTTGCCACTTCTTCTAGTTTTGAAAGGTAATTCAACAGTGCGACAGCGGCGCGATCTTCGGTGATATCGCCCTGGAGGAGTTCGCTCATAGCTTCCTTGAAGAAGGGCGATTGATCGTCCCTTAGCTCCGGCTCTAGCCAGTTCTCTGGATGCAAACGGACTTTGCAGTTGGCTTCGCACACCCGATAGCGCTTCATCCAGCTCCATTGTTTGGCGTTGATGGATGATGGTGAGACTCCTGTTTCCAGATTCATCAAGCAACGTTCAATAAAAAGTTGCACTGATGAAAGGGCATGGCGGATGCGTGAGGTTTGCATACAAGGCTCCATCTGTACATCCATCAAGAAATACTCGAAGAGTTTATCGGGGGTGTTGATGTGCGCTTTCGTGGGGTTGGCACGCATCTGGTGCAGGATATAGGCAACGAGGGCATTTCGCTGCAATCCGCGCATTTCATCGTTGATCGGTTTCAGCACTTTCAACCAGTCACTTTCGTCGTAGCAGGCACGCAGAGTCGATTGAAAATTACGAACGGTGATGGCATTCGGTTCGTTAGTCGCAGCGTTTAGTAGTGTCGGTGCGGAAATGCCCAAGGCTCTGAT
Source organism: Microcoleus sp. BM001215392 (assembly GCF_036700185.1). NCBI lineage: Bacteria > Bacillati > Cyanobacteriota > Cyanophyceae > Oscillatoriales > Microcoleaceae > Microcoleus > Microcoleus sp. BM001215392. Next base: position 12,242 of record NZ_JAUBOJ010000192.1, read on the forward strand.
CGGCGCATAGGCATCGAAAACCCGTCGGAAGATTGGTAGGTGAGTGAGATCGGCGATCGCCACCCCAAAGTGATTCAAGAGTGCATTGCGCGATCGCTCTTCCCAGTGCGTCAGACGAAAGAGGAGGCTACTTTCGGGGCTTTTCTCCGGTTCTGGTCGCACGGCCGCATCCGGATCTTTGAGTAGCGTCAGTAGGCGCTCATCATCCGGTGATAGCTCAGCCTTGAGGTGCGCGAAATCCAGCAATGCGGTGAAGGCATCCCGTAGGGCAATGGCTGTAGTGATATCTGGACTGCCGTTCACGGGTAAGCTATTCAGCCATCCTTGCCCACCGATCTGGTAATCAGTGTGGGCAGTGAGATAGGCAATCTCACTGGCTGTCAGTTTAAGGGCGATCGCCAATGTTGTCACCTTAAGAAAACGAATGTATGTGGCTCGCAGGTGGCTGGTTAAAGTGTCGGAATAAAGATAAGCCGGTGGAATTACCTCCCAGCCGCGCCCACTGGTCTGCCAGCGCACTTTCAGGGCATCTTTTACCTTCTCTACCGTTAAGACGATCGCATAGAGACTTCCTGCTCGTAAATCGATCGGTTGGTCGTTCCGCCACAGGTTGCCCGTTGGGGTCAGAGCGATCGTTTTCCCCTCCAACATTAGTGATACGATTGCGCCTAAATCAGCCTCGACAGAAATGTTATAAAAACCATTCTCTGGTGCTTCCAGATAGCCACTCCAGATACCTGAAATAGCACTATTGGGCGTGGCAGCATTGTCAGGTAGGGGATGTCTCTCACCTGTAGAATAAGCCAAGTTAGATTCAGCATCGCGAGAGATATCGACTCCTCCCGTTGCCGTATCACGGAAGAAAAACTGAGTTGAGAGACCAAGTGTTTCTGAGGCTATCGGGTCATTGAATGCGGGCTGTGAGGGAGCATTTACCGTATGTAAAACAGTGGCATTGGCGAGCAACGCATTGGCGATTTCTGCTTCAAATTTTGTCGCTGCACTGATCGATTGCAACACCTGCTGCTGCTTGCGTCGAAGCTTCAGTGTTGGCAGGAAATTCTCCAACAGCAATGTGTTCCGAAGCTGTACAGAATCATTCGCTTCAAGATATGACTTTTGTCTTAAAACCAGTTCTGGATGGCGGGTAAAAAAATCTTGAATCGCACTTTGATTCTGAACATAAAGGCTATCCACAATCGCCGCAAACTGTGATGCAACGCCTGGAATAGCCTTCAGTGCATTGCGTGTAGTCTCATTCAAAACACCTTTAAATGAAATTCGTCTACGATCTGAATTGTAAGTAGGGTTTGCTGAATAATCGATCGCAGACCAATAGCAGGAGCGATCGATCTATTC
>NZ_JAUBOJ010000193.1:0-2793 GCF_036700185.1 Microcoleus sp. BM001215392
TGACATCTGCGGTTTCTGTATCGATCGAAGACTTATGCAATTCAAGTCTAATATACCGAGAGGTTTCCGATCGCTCGGAGAGTCAGGTATGTAAAACAGTCTGAAAAATAACTTTTTAAATTGCTTTAATAACAGATTTGTCAGCAGAACGTTCAAGACAAAAATCACAACAAATAACTGAACTTTCTTTTTAAATTTATTTGGACAGCATAGATCGAGACACTTCGGTTAAGGGTGTCAGAAGAGGATTTCTGGCAACGATCGGCATTAACCAAGCCTGTTGTTCGATCGCGATCGCCCCGGAAGTCACGCAATCCAAATCTAATATTTAATTTCGCACCGGGATGCTAAAGCCTCAACAGCTTGCAGGAGTTGAGCAGGAGTCCAATTTGCCAACAAGCCGCTGGCGATCGCACACGCACCCGCACCCACACCTTCCTTAACATATCCGCGATCGTAAGCTTGCAGTTGTCCGTAGCGAGAACCCGCAAAACTTAGCTGTGCAGCCAACAGAGGCACACCGCCGATATCTGACGCCAGCCCCACAGTGTCCCCTGTCGGGTCTTCCGCCACCCAGCGTGTAGTCCCCACCGCGACTTGCTCGGGATGCCAGAGCAAATCGTATTCCGTGGCGATCGCTTGCATCAAAGCGTACACAGCCAGCATTTGTGTGCCCCCAGCTAGAAGCACGCCGCAAGTCCGACTCGCGGCGATCGCCATTCCCGCCACCGCTACCTGCATCGGATCGCCCACCGCCGCCACCAAATCTAGGGGAGTGCTATTTTTGGGGCCGATTTCCCAACCAGCATTATTGAGTCCCGCTGTCACCGCAGCCAATTTTTGCTCGTGATTGCAGCTAGGATGAGAACTATTAACCTTACCCGCCGCTGTCATACCCAAACCCATTAACACGCCCAAAGCAGTAGTCGTGCCACCAACTACGCACTCCCCTAAAATTAAATAACTACCATTAGTTTCGGCGGCTAATTTAGCTCCCCAAATTAACCCTTGTTCCAGCAAATCTTTGACTGTTTCTAGTTCCAAAGCATTCCCAGAAGTAAGACACTTTGCCGCAGTGCCGCCCAAATCAATTGCAGGTACCGGAGGCGGTAGGAGCAAACCAGCATTAAACAGGTAAAGCGGAATTTCCAAAGCTTCAACTACGGCGCGAGATATCAGTACCGGCGAGGCACCCGCTTCTAAGGGCGGCAAAGGATAGTGCGGCGATGGTTGGGGGCCGTTATACAAAAATTCTGCATCAGCCAAACAGGTAAATTGTCGATCGCGCGGGGTTGCTCCTGCTGCGGAAATCCCCGGAATTAAGCCAGTTGCGGTGAATCCTAACACGCAGGCAAATATCGGTTTTTGTCCCCGATGGCGATCGAGCCACCGCTGGCCCTCTTCCATTTCTGTATAAATACGAATCATAAATTAGTTATTGGTTATTTGTTATTGGTTGTTTGTTATTTGTTATTTGTTATTTGTTATTTGTTATTGGTTATTTGTTATTTGTTATTTGTTATTTGTTATTGGTTATTTGTTATTGGTTATTGGTTATTTGTTATTTGTTATTTGTTGTTCGTTATTTGTTATTTGTTATTTGTTGTTCGTTATTGGTTGTTCGTTATTTGTTATTGGTTGTTCGTTATTTGTTATTGGTTGTTCGTTATTTGTTATTTGTTATTGGTTGTTCGTTATTTGTTATTTGTTATTAGCGCTGTCCCCGAAGAGCGAACTTCATTAGTCATTAGTCCTTGGGAATTGGTAATGGGGAATTGGGAATGGGGAATTGGTAATTGCCGGACAAACCAGAAAGAGGCAAAGCGGATAATTTTATTTTTTTCTTCCTTCTACATCCATCAATTAAATCAGTTAAATCTGTTACAAAATCCTTCTTCCTTCTGACAACCGACAACTGTCAACTATCAACTGACAACTATCAACTGACAACTTTTCAGATAACTACTCTTCATAATCGATCAAAACTTGCACCCAGCGCGGCGGTCGCGGAATTGGATTTCCCAAACGATCTAACAGCAGCAAAGCTACTAAATGCACTACAAATAAATAAACCAGGTTGCTAAGCAAAATCATGCCGGCGGCGATCGCCCCAATTGCGCCCAAACTCGGCACACTCAGCCAGCCCAGCTTCACAAACACCCATTCCACCATCTCTGTTACCTGGACTGTGAGGTAAACCCAGAGGTTTTGACCCACCAAAATTGACAGCAGCCAAAACCGAAAAAAGAACCCGAAAGTACCAATTAGCGCGCCCAAACTAATAGAGACAGGCCAACTGGCTTGGCGCGTCCAAAGTCCGCCCAGCGCAACTCCCATAATTCCAAAAGGAATCACGTATAAAATGCTCCGCGTCGGGCCCATGAGTACCGACAACAGCAAACCCGAAACCAAAGCGGACATCCAAGCGGCGCGGTTTCCCCAGCGCAGGTAAACTAGGGCTATGGGTACCGGGAAAAAAACCCGCAGCAGCGGCCCCAGCGGAAAGTAATAATTTACCAGCCAAATCAAGCTAGCGGTACTTGCTAAAAATGCCGTTTCTACGAGTCTTAAAGGCGCTTCCCCTAATTCAGGCGTCCGGGTATCGGGATTTGTGCGATCGTCCGCCATTGCTGAAATATCCGCGGTTGGCGGCTCATTTTTTTTACTGGGGGAACTGCCCGAATTAGACTCGGCATCTGCTGACAAAAAATCACTCATCCGATTTTAGATTTTAGATTTTAGATTGTAGATTGTAGATTGTAGATTTTAGATTTTAGGGGACTGGCGTTATGT
>NZ_JAUBOJ010000193.1:2893-13541 GCF_036700185.1 Microcoleus sp. BM001215392
CGGCGATTCCCGGTTTTCCAATTTGAGATTTTGGATGTTATGGGATTTGCTGGCTATGTGGCCGCCAAATCGGTACTCCGATTTTAGAGTTTAGGAGACTGACGTTATGTCGGCGATTCCCGGTTTTCCAATTTGAGATTTTGGATGTTATGGGATTTGCTGGCTCTATAGCACATAGCCGGTTCTCCGATTTGAGCTGCTACATTTTACCGGACTTGCGGGGCCATGCACCATATAAGCGGTTTCGCGAGTTAATGGCTCAATGAAATTTTATCAGGCTCGCTGAAACCGGGTTTAGGTAACAACGCCAGTCTTATTTTAGATCGATTTTCTTATCAACAATTTTCCACCGCATCATTTGGCCGCTTTGACATCTTGAATTACAAACACCGAACACGATGCGTGGTGAACCACATAATTGCTGGCGCTCCCGAGGAAAGCTTCCGTCAGCCCCGTGCGCCCGCGCCGCCCCACTACTATTAAATCTGCGCCCCAATTTTGAGCAGATTCACAGATACAATGCCCCGCATCGCCATCGATTTTGCAGTCAAATTCCGCCTGCACTCCTTGTTTTGCAGCAGCTTCGGAGTAATTTTCCAGCAAACCTTCAGAGTGTTTTACCTCTCTTTGCAGCCGCAAATTTTGAGCTTGATAAGCTTGCTCCATCAACTCGACATTCATGCCCAAATCTACTGGAATTGGGACTGCTGTCTCGCCAATCGAGGTGACAGTAACGCAGTGAAATAGCATCATCTGGGCTCGATCGCTCGCGGCTAACTCTAAAGCTTGATTGAAGACGCGGTGCCCAAGTTCAGAATCATCTACAGCAGCAAAAATTTTCTTAAAACTCACAGCTTTACCTCCGGCGGCAAATCGTCAATATTTGTTAGTTAACAAAGAGTGCTTTTGAATTAAATTCAAATTAGCCATCTCTGATACTTCTAGACTAACAGACGTTCCAAGGCGTGCAGGTCTGGAATGCACAAAACGTCACGTTCGCGCTGAATTGTTCCTTTTTTTTCCAGCTTGCTGAGCACTCGCGTTACCGTTTCCCGAGCCAGCCCGCTCAGGCTGCTCAATTCTCTGTGTGGTAAGTTAGGAATTTCTGTACCTCCACTTAACATGATTTTGCCTTGTCCCTCTGCCAAAAATAATAGAATATCTGCTACCCGCGACGTACTGTCCGACTCTCGCAAACGCAGGCGGCGGTTTACTTGGCGCAGGCGGCGGGCCATCAGTTGAGCTAGCCGAATTCCTGCCAGGGGTTCGGTATGAATGAGCTGCACAAAGTCCTGTGATGGCATATTCCCGATTAGTGTCGGGGCTAGGGTGATGACATCTGTCGATCGCGGTGCTTCTTCGATCGCTGCCATTTCCCCGAATAGTTCTCCTTTGCCTAAAATATTCAGCGTTACTTCTTTTCCGTCTAGGTTGTAGGTGCGAATTTTCACCCAACCATCCAATATAAAATACACGGATGTTCCCCAGTCATTTTCTAGTAAAATCACTTGATTTGACGGATGACTGCGGGTAACGATGTGGACAGTTGCTCTCTCGATTACAGGATCGGGCAATCCTGCGAAAAAAGGAGTAGAAACTATCAATTGATTTATATTAGACTGCGGATCTCGGGTGTTAAAGCGGTCTTCCATGAGGCCATCATTTTAATTTATGCGCTTGAGCAGCGCTGGGCAATTAGAAATAGCTTGAGCCGAGTCAATCGATTTGAGATTCCTGATTGAAGAAACAATTATCTAAAATCGGCAATTTTTCCTCTAAAGTTTTGCGGTCAAAGGTCGAATATGGGAATTAATAGCCTCAATTTCTGATTGCGACCTAGAAACTAAAGACTATACCATAATTTTTTAGATACATACCGCCGAGCAAATTTTATTAACAAAATTTAAGCAGCGCGGCAAGTTCCTGATGCCGATCGAATAAGCGAAGACAAGCACTTCGCGAAGACAAGTTTAACACTGCTGAGAGATTTGTGGTCAGCCAGTGTCCGTGGGCTGCCTGCTGCTAGCCGTAAACAAAGCCAATCCACAACTGCGACACAGGCAGCGAGCGCAGTTACTTTTTCCTGACGGCCAGTGCCTGAAACCTGTCAAATATCAGCAATACCAGCAAAATCTACCTTTGGCTCTAAAGGTTTGCGCTCGCATGGAACTGAAACCGACGCAGTTTTCAGCAACCTTTTATGCTAGCCCGAGATGATTGTACCATTAATCTCTAGCGGCGAACACAGGTAAAAAGCTAATATAAAGGGTTAGTCAAATTGAAAGTACGCGGAAAATTCCGCCTCCAAGCATCCCAACTGGCAGATTGTTTGAGGTGTTTTTCCAGTTTTTCCCAAAAAAGAGACCTAGGGCTGACTGCTGTTGAAGCACGTGGGGCGATCGCCTCAAACTGCGAGTCAGGGTGGTGGCTCGGCCCGCCCCGCGACAGGGGCAAAAATTCGTCTCGCCGGGCGGGCTGCTGCTTGCCGAAGGCTCGGAGGCGCTGGTTAAAGGCAAGCAGCAGCAGCTTTTGAGATTGCAGGCAGCCTCCGGGCCCGCAAGCATTTGATGGGCAAGTACCAGCTAACCTATCATGGCAATAGGAGTCATCCGAAGGGAAAAGGTTGATTCACAGTTGTCAGAAAATGTTAGTAAATTATTGACGGACTCGCATTCAGATTATTCTATCTATTGGCATAGCTGCCGCCTGACTTCAGTCTTTTTCCGCTAAAATTTTTTCTCCTAAGCCGCATTCCCAGAGGTTCCGCCCTTGAATTCTCAGAAGTACAAAATTCAAGCACTGATTGCTGAGATTGACGAGGTACTCAGCAAGCCCGCACCCCGCTTGCCTTGGACGGGTTCGATCGATACTGTCCACCAGCGCCAACTCTTAGAGCGAGTTCGCACTTATCTGCTTTCCTCGGAGTCAAAGCTGGCAGCCCGCGACAGGCCAGCCACCCCAAATGTCCGCCCGGTACCAGTTCCAGTCCCCAAAGTGCCGCCCTTGAGCGATCGCCCCTCAGCAGCAGAGCAAATCATGCTGGCCGTCACCGGAGAAATCAGCCACCTGCGTTCAACCCTCACCGAGCCGCTCCAAGCAGAAGTAGAAGCCCTGCGGCAACAGCAGCAAGCTTTAATTCAAGAAATCAAACACCTAGAAGCAAGACGGCAACAACAACAATCGCTAGCTCAGCAACAAGCAAACCAACAGCAAATCATTTCAGAATTCTTGCAGGTACTCAGGAGTGGCTTGGAAGAAACCTTAGAGCGCGATTTCTCCCAAATGATCGGCAGCCTAGAAAATAAGTTGTTGCTCGATAGCAACGCAGCAGCATCCGAACCCTCGACTTTAAACCCACAAGTCTCTTCCGAACAGCCGCTGCTGACACCAGCTCAGAGACTCGAGCAAATGGAACAGTTTCAAGCTCGTGCCGACAGTATGCTGATGAGGCTCGATTCGACGATGGGTATCGTGTTCGAGGCTTTGCACGCCAATCTCGAAAGCTATCAAGCTTCCTTGGGACAAGGAATCGAAAATATGCACGGTTTGAGCCAGCAGAGCGAAGCGATGTTCGCTGCTTTGGTCAACCACTTGGCCGCACAGTTGGGGCGAGAAGCATCTTCCTACGTGCAGCAGCCGATCGAATTTACCAATCTCGAAAGTGCCACCCCGACATCAGCCGAGCCCTCTGTGCCCGATCGCGCCCTCTCTCAGGGAGCGATCGAACCCTCTGTGCCGCAGCCCAACCGCAGCCGCGAACTCGAAGAACAAGACAGATTGCCCTGGGCCGGTACAGAAATTTCTCCCCAATTCGGACAGTTGAGACGCGAGCGCGAGCGCCTGATATCTCCGATATCGCTCCCTGATTTGGCAGATGATTTGTTGGATGATTCACCAGAAACACCGGGACAGGTAACTCGGTTTTCCGGCGCTGATTCGGAAGATATATTAGCAGAAACTGGCGAAAATATTGAGGATTTGTACGCGAGTTTGTTTGCCGGAGAAGTTGCAGAACTAGAACTAGAAAATTTTGCGATTGAAAATACTGAAACAGCAGAGGTTTTATCTCAAAGTGCAGAATATTATGCAAGTGAACCTCTAAATGATGCCGAAAGTTTGTTTGTAAATTTGCTAGACGAAGGCGAATCAATTGAAGATTTTCTAGCAGTTGAAGATTCAGACTTTGTAATCGGTAATTCGGTAGAGGATATAACTTTAGACACAGAAGGTTTATTTGAACCCCAACCTGCAACCGTACCGTCGGTTTCAGAACCGCCAGACTCAAGTTCGATCGCGCTAACATTACCGTCGGTTTCAGAACCGCCAGACTCAGCGGACGATCGACCAAATCTAGAAACTGCTCAAAACCGAGGCGATGGGATCGACACTGCTGCTGTAGCCGAATCGCCGGATTTGAGACCTGCTGAAATTAGCTCTCACCGCCCGACTGCCACACCCCGCGTGCCAAGAGCCGCTGACGTTCAAACAGGGGATTTTGACCAATCCGTGAGGCCCGATGATGCGTACATCCAAGCTTCGCCCGAGGAAGATTTGCTACCCGTCGAGGTTTTAGATGATGACAACAATCGATCGATAAAATTGGATGTCAATACTCTAGAACTCTTGGAGAGAGACCTCTACAATCTCGAAGGTTTGGAAAATAAAGCGGCGGGGCGATCGAATTTAAGTGCAGCTAACAACTTGGATTTAGTGTCGAGTTCCTCCGAAAACGATACCGAAAATCCTTTTGCTGATGCCGCGGACGAAGAACTGAGCTCTCTAGAGGATTTGTTCTCTGAGGATATGGAACTCTCATCTGAGGATGAACCCTTTGTTTTGGAGAACGAATTTGGGGAGGATTGGTTGGCTGGGGAAGAAGAAGAATCGCAGTTGACGCTAGACGAGATTTTGGTGAGTTTGAACCAGATCGATCGAGCAAATGCTGAAATTTCCCAAACAGACGAACGGCCACCGAGTTCTCCAGAAAGTCAAAAAAAAAACCTAATTTCGACCGAGAGTAAAGCAGGACTTGCTGAAGCCAACACCGAGATAGGCAAGGCGAAAGAGCAGGATTTTGTGACAGGAGCGATCGCCCCAACCTTCGGCGCATCCCACAATCGCCCGCGCGCGAGCTGGTATTTGGGCATAGATTTCGGTTCCAGCGGAATGTCGGCGGCTTTGCTCGATCGCACCAGCGAGCAGTTGCACCCGATTTACTGGGAAGCACCGCAGGCCCAGAGTGCTGCTGCGGGCGCTTTGTTTCGGATTCCCTCGGTGGCGGTACTCTGGGCCACAGCCCCGGGGAGTTCTGGCGAACAGGTAAGTGTCAAATCGGTGGGATTGAGACAGTTTGCTTTACCTGCTGGAGAATTCTTATTGCAAAATTTTAAACTGCCTTTAAAGGTGAGCATTCCTTATCAGCGGGAAGCTGCTGGGATGTACGAACCGCTGTTGCAGCGGTCGCCTTCGCAGGCTATTTCGATCGCCCTACCGCTGCAAGGTTTGCGGGCGCTGCTGGCTACTTTGAATCCTAGGAAGCAAAAACAAAAATTTGGTCGGGCGGGGGAAGTTTTGGATGTGGCGGCAGGGGGGGATTTGGCGCCGGAACCGGTTTCTGATTTAATCTGCAAAGCTTCGGGACTGACAGCGGAAACTCTAGAGGTGGCGCTCTTAAACTTGCAGGGTGTAATTTTGGGAACTCCCGCGGGTTGGGGAAATGCTTATCGGTTTAACCTGCGGGAGGCTGTTTTGGGTGCGGATTTGGTCGCTGCTGCGGCCCAAATTTTTGTTGTGGAAGATGCGATCGCTACTTTACTTGCTGTTGTCACACCTGTCAAAAATTCCTCGACATTACAATCGCCAGCGCTGGAATCTGTTCGGGAGGAAGGCGAAGAATCTGCGCCGCTAGCAGTGAATGCTTCGTCTTTTAGCGGGGGAACTTTGATTTTGAATGCGGGGGCGGCGACTGTGGAATTAGCTTTAGTTGAGTTGCCGTCCGATGTGCAAAATTTAACTCGTGCTGATTTTACTTGTCAAAGTTTTGATGTTGGCGGCAATGCTTTCGATCAGGATATTGTCTGTCAGTTGTTGGCAAAAAATGAAACGTGGGGAATGTCGGTGGATTTGCCGCGTCCTGGGCATCCCGATTTGCCGAGCCGCTATCAGTTGCAGCAGCGCTTGCAAGGTTCTGCTTTTGGGCTGCAATTGTTGGAGGCGGCAAGACATTTGAAAGTTATTTTGCAGCATCAAGAAAGTTTTGTTTTGGATATTGGCCAGCAGCATTGGGATGTCAAGCGCCGAGATTTGGAAAGTTTGGTTTTAGTGCCTTTTGTGCAGCAGTTGAACCGCGAATTAAATGCTTTGCTCAGCCGATCGGGAATGTCGCCGGCCCGGATCAATCAGGCGATTTGTGCGGGTGGGATGGGTGGCTGGCCGGCGATCGCCCGTTGGTTGCGCCAAAAGCTGCCGAATGCGATCGTGGTTCAAGATCCCGAATTCGAGGTCGATCGAGATATTTCTCAAATTCACAATTCTGCATTAACTTCTGTAGCACCCAACACAAATTTTTCACAAACCAGCGGTCGGGTTGCCTGCGGGTTGGCGAGTCTGGCTCTCTATCCTCAAATTTTGGAAGTGTCGCAGCAGCAGTACAGCGACTTTTTTTTGCTGTGGGAATTAACACAGGTTTTGGGCGCCCAAACTCTGAGCTTTGAGGAAATTTTGCAGTTATTGGAACGCCTTGGCGTGAATACCCGCACCTGCGAGGCCCGAATTCTGCAAATTTTGGCAGGAAAATTGCCGGCGGGACTTTTGCCGGAGGAAGAAGATTTTATGATGCTGGCCGAGGAGTCGAGGCAAAATCCCGACTGGCGAGCAATTTTGGCCGAGCCACTTTTCTTTGAAGATGTAGTCAAGGGCTATCGCTTGAATATCGAACACGCTGGGTTTGTTCGCGAATATTTAGGCCACCTCGCCTCTAGCAGCCAGCAAAAATTGTTAGAGCCCCTAATAATTGCTTGGGATCTGGGCGCCGATACCTATCGCTAGACGGTAAAAAACCGATTTTCTACTCTGAAATTTGATCTGTTTTCCCAAATCTTCCTAGCAGAAATCGGTTTTTTGGCCGCCAAGACTAAGTTTTCTCAGTAAATGTACTTAAATTTACGAAAATTTTAAATATTATCTAAGGAAATATACACAAACTTTATAAAAGTGTTGCAGCTTTTTAAAGATTGTGCAAAGGCCAGAAGTTCGCCTTCTCGTGATTTGGTGAGTCTCATAAGATGGACGTGAGATATCGTTAAATTCAAGATAAATCAAATGAAAATTGCGATGGGTGCTTCTAAATCATCAGTATTATCCGAAATGCTCTCCTTATTTATCCCCAAACGTACTTACTCGCTTTGTGTATCAAAACAGCAGGTTCACCCCTCAGTAACCAGCAAGCTCAAGCGGTCGATCGATCTTTTGGGTTCGCTGCTGGGATTGCTAATTGCAGCAGCGGTGGCCTTACCAGTAGCTGTATTAATGCTGTTCGAGAGTCCGGGCCCGCTGCTCTACAGTCAAGTCCGCTGCGGCTTGAAAGGGCGGCATTTCAGAATATGGAAATTTCGCTCGATGGTTGTGGGTGCAGAAAAGCTCAAACACCTAGTTACCAACGAAGCCAAGGGTCATATTTTTAAGAATCAAAACGACCCGCGAATTACCCGCGTCGGCCGTTTTTTGCGGTGCAGCAGTTTGGACGAGTTGCCTCAATTCTGGAACGTGTTAGTGGGCGATATGAGTTTGGTAGGAACTCGCCCCCCAACTCCCGATGAAGTCTCCGGCTACGACGATTTTCACTGGCAGCGTTTAAATGTCAAACCCGGTCTGACTGGGGAGTGGCAAGTCAACGGACGCTCTAGAGTTAAAGACTTTGACGATATTGTTCGCATGGATCTCGACTATCAGGAAAAGTGGTCTGTTGTCTACGACATGAGTCTGATTTGCAAAACAATTTCGGTTGTATTTAATAAACACGGTGCGTGTTAATCAAGCTGCTGTTTTGGGTTGTCTGTTTGTTTGTTGTGAGCTGCGATTAGATGAATATAGACCTACAAGCTGTTTTGCTCGAAGTTAAACAGCTACAAAAAAATGTTAAATTAAGGGCAATCTCGTAACAAAGATTGCCCTTGATTTTTTGAATATTGCTTCATCCTTCTTCCTTCGGTCAACTGTTAACCCAACGACCAGCTCCCTTCGGCTGCGCTCTTCGAGCAAGCTGTCAAGTGTCAAGCGGTCAACTATCAACTGTCAACTGTCTTATGAATTTGCCTAATTTGATTACTTTCTCTCGTTTGCTGGGAGTGCCTTTTCTGCTCTACGGTTTGTACGACCCAAGCGCCCAAAGCCGCTGGATTTGCACCGCGATTTTTGTGGTAGCTGCGGCTACTGATTGGCTGGACGGCTATTTGGCTAGGAAGCTCAACCAAATTACTGATTTGGGAAAGTTTCTCGATCCTTTGGTAGATAAATTGTTGGTGCTGGCGCCGCTTTTAGTGTTGATTGAGTTGGGTAAAGTCCCGGCTTGGGCAGTGTTTTTAATTTTGGGGCGGGAGTTGACAATTGCTGGGTGGCGTGTTAATAAAACTACGATTTCGGGAGCTAATATTTGGGGTAAATTAAAGACGGTTAGTCAAATTGTGGCGATCGCACTTTTAATCGCTCCCCTGCCCGAAGCGTGGAACTTTCCGGCATTAATTGCGTTTTGGGTTTCTGTGGCTTTAACTTTGATTTCTGGCGCTATCTATCTGTGGCCGTCCAAGACCGCTGAGGAAAAGTAAGGAGTCACGGACGCAGATCCTCTCTGGTATAAGTCGAGAGAAAGTTATTGGTCGAAATCAGAAATTTTTTGCTCTCCAGTACGGATATCAATAGTGCTAATAGGAAACATTCTGTATTGCAAATTAGCAAAAACAATGAACTTAGGAATTAGGGCTAAATTGTTGGCTAGCTTTGGAGCTTTGACAGCTTTACTCGTACTTGTCGGGTTTGTTGGTTGGCGCAACACAGTTGAATTAGCAGAAGATGCAGATAAATTGTACACAGATGGAGTTAAGGGGACGGTGGCTCTAGCCAACTCCGAGTCGGCTTTATGGAAGCTGCGTTACGGCTTCCCACAGTTTATTCTTTTACCATCCAAGCGATCGTCCATTTTGGCCGAAGAGCCAAAGTTGTACAAAATAATTGACAATAACCTGCGAGAATATGCCAGAGGCGCCCTCACACCCCAAGAGCAAGTTGCTTTCGAGAAAGTGCAAGATACTTATCAAAGGTATATTGCAGCCAGACCTAAATGGTTTGAGTTGCAGCAAGCAGGTAAACTTCAGGAAGCAGCAGATTATCGCGCAGCTACTACTACTCCTTTGGGTGCCGAAACAGTTCAGGCATTTGGCACATTAATCGAACTCCAGCGAAAAGTCGGCGAAACAAAATATCAGGAAATTGCAGCCAATATTCAACATTTGACAGTTTTGCTCGTCTGTACTCTGATCTTGGCTTTGTTGTCCGCAGCAGTCCTGACGGCGATCGTCAGCCGCGACATTGTTAACCCCATCGTGCAATCTGTCAAGAAGATTGTCTCTTCTTCCATGCAAATTACTACCGCTGTCGATCGCCAGGAATACACGATTTCTCAGCAAGCTCATGCTGTGAATCAAACGACGGCGACGATGAATGAGTTAAGTGTTGCTTCATCCATGTCAGCCAAGCAAGCAGAAGCATCAGCAGTCTCGGCTCATCAAACGCTAACCCTAGCTGAGTCGGGGACTCAATCTGTAGCAAAGACAATGCAGGGGATAGTAACTCTTCAAGAAAAAGTAGGCGCGATCGCCAAACAGATTAACGATTTGAACGAAAATGCTGTTAAAATTAGTGGAATTTCTGAGTTGGTAGCCGAGCTCGCCAACCAAACAAATATGTTGGCTCTCAATGCTGCTGTAGAAGCAGTCCGCGCTGGGGAAAACGGCAAGGGTTTTGCTGTAGTCGCGACCGAAATTCGCCGATTAGCCGATCGAAGCAAACAATCAGCCGACAACATTAACGCTCTGGTGAAAGAAATCCAAGTAGCGATCGGCAACACGGCGATGGTAACTGATGAAGGTTCAAAAACAGCAACAGAAGGAATTAAACAAGCTGAAGGGACAACAAAAATTTTTGCCGGTGTAGCAGATGCGGTAGACAAGGTATTTTTGAACAATCAACAAATTGCTCTGAATGCTAACCAACAGGCGATCGCCATTCAACAAGTGCTCGCAGCAATGAACAATGTTAACTTAGGAGCAACAGAAGCGGCTACTAGCCTTGCTCAAGTTAAATTGAGTACGGAACTGCTCAACGAAACCGCAGCAGAACTCAAGAAGCTATCTTAACAGTTGACTCCGAAAGCAGTTTAACTGGTTCCAAGGCTCTTCCGGATAACGAATAAGAGTTTTCTAGGGAGCATCTCATTTTTGCAAAAAACATTTCTTTTGACAGTCTGATTTGTAGGGTGCGTCAGCCACTTCTGGTTCCCCACCTGAAAACTAGGTTATGAGCTGACGCACCCCACAATATCTATAATGCCGTGCGAGTTCTTGAAGTGCTCGCACGGCATTAAAAGCAAAACCCA
>NZ_JAUBOJ010000194.1:0-13513 GCF_036700185.1 Microcoleus sp. BM001215392
AATATGGGATTATAACTAATAACTTATATGCGGTCATGCTTCGCCCTCTTCAAAAGTGAGATGCGGGCTAAAGTCCTCATTACAAGCCTTTTTCCTAGGTCTTGGATGCGGGCTAAAGTCCTCACTACAAGCCTTTTTCCTAGGTCTTGGATGCGGGCTAAAGTCCTCACTACAAGCCTTTTTCCTAGGTCTTGGATGCGGACTAAAGTCCTCACTACAAACCTTTTCAGACTTGATACAACTTCCAACTCGCCATCGCCAACATTCCGTAAATAACCAACTTTAGCGGGCGTTGAGGCATAATTTGGCAGAATTTAGCCCCTACCAAAACTCCCGGCACTGAACCCAACCAAATTGGCAAAACTAAACTCCAGTTTACTGTTCCGAGGCTGAGGTGTCCCACAGATGTAAACATCAACAAAATTGCAGCCTGCGAAATATCTGTACCCACCAATTTAGAAGTATCCAGGCGGAAAAAAGCAATCAGCAACAGTGCAAACATCGCACCGGAAGACACGCTAGTGATTCCCACTATGCAGCCCAAAATAGCGGCGGCGCTGACAGTAAAAATGCGACCGCAATTAGTCTTTAAGTCCCATTCAGGAAGCGCAGGCAATTTTAAATTGGGAACAAATATTTTGAGCAGTAATTGGCTCAGCGATAAAGCGACAATTAGCCCGATCGCTACTCCCAAGCAGCGCAGCAATATGCAATCTAAGTCCTGATTGCCGCTGAGTTGGATGCAGTGTAAAATCCACACGCCCGCCAGCGAACCGGGTACGCTCCCCAAAGCCAACCACTTAACTACTTGCAAGTCGAGGGTTTTTTGCTGCCAGTGTTTGAACCCGCCAACAACTTTCATCAGTGTGGCAGCTACCACATCAGAACTAATCGCAATTGATGCCGGAACTTGGAAAACAAAAATCAACATTGGGGTAATCAGCGATGCTCCTCCTACTCCGGTCATTCCAACGATAATCCCCACAAAAAAGCTGAGAAATGATAGTAATAAATAGTTCATGATTTTGCTGACCAACTGTGCTTGTTAGCGCACCTATCCAACTAATAAGAAAACTTACGTATCGCATGATAGACTCGCCATTGGGCGTAGCGGGGTAGCACTCAATAAAATAGCAGTTTTACCCCAAGCGATACTTATAAGTAAGGCGACCTGGGTATCATAGATAAAAGAGAGTTCAGATTAACAGACTCGCCGGAAAATATATCTGGAGTATCGAGAATCTTAAAATGAATCAATGCCACAACCACAATAGTGAAGGCGGTTGAGGACACTAAGCCGGTCAGTAACTCTTTTTTGAGGTTTTTTTGCTTGGGTTTGTCCGCAAAGACATCTACAGCCCCGAACTGCATCAAGAGAATTCCAGCAATATTAGAAAGCCAGTAGCCGACTATTGTGCCAGGAAACAGTAAATCTGGGGAAAGCCAACTACAGATATACCCAAAACCATAGGCAATTGGCAGATTGAAAAATAGGTCGTTCCACCAACACAGCGGTGACAGCAAGTATCCAATTGCTAGAAGCAAGCCGCCTCTGATTTTTTTTAACCCGACTTGCTGAAAGCTGTTAGCTTCTGGCAAGTTTTGGGTCTGTTTTCCTGCAACCTGGTACTCTTTTTCACTGACTTTTTTTGTGTTTTCCACGTAACACCCTCGTAACTTGACCGACTTACCGTAGTTTAACAGCCAAAATGAGTAATGTCTAGTAACTCGCTCGAGTTACCGTATTTTAGCTGCGCTGGCGTAAGTCTAGTTTCTTTGTGGGATAAAAATATCGATCGCGCCTGAGGTTGTGGAGAATGCTGTCTGATGTGCTTTTGCCATCAATCGGGGATCACAAAACTGCTCGGGCTGACGGCGGCTGCAAAGATACAAAAAATTACTCCCATCCCCAACAAGCCGACAGCCGAACTGAACAGGAATATTAACCGATCTGAGGGTTCGTAGGTATTCTCGTCAATTTGGCGGCGAACAATAAAGTATTTTCGAGTTGAGATTAACACGGTTGCTAAACCCACTAGAGAGAAGACTAAACCCAACTTCCAACCCGTACCGTGACGGTGTTGTATGGGGATTTGCACGACGCGAAACCGCACGATGAGGACGCCAAAACCCATCAGGGCGATCGCGCTGCGCATCCACGAGAGAAAGGTGCGTTCGTTTGCAGAGCGATCGATCGCCCTGGACAGATTTTGCTGCTTTAGTTTCTCCCGATCTACTGTCATGGGTTTGAACAAAAATCCTAGGGCGATCGCACTTTTTGATATATTTTTAGTCAAAAATCGGATTATTCGGGACTCATTAAAGTAGTTTGGCTGCCGGGAACTGAGAAGATAAAATAAATTACTCCCATACCCAAAAGTACGATCGCCAAACTAAACAGCAGTACCCACCTGTCTGTAGGCTCGTAAGTATCGTAATCGATATCGTGGCGGACAGCAAAATAATGCTTAGTGGAAATTAACACCGTTAGCAAACCCACCGCCGAAAACAGCAAACCCAGCTTCCAGCCATTGCCGGGAGCGGGCAGCAGAGGCGGGTGGAAGGCGCGCAGGCGGACGATGACGACGCCAAAACCCATCAGGGCGATCGCCGTGCGCATCCAAGCTAAATAAGTGCGCTCGTTTGCCAAATGATCGCGCACCCGCGACGGATTTGGCCGCTTGATTTTTTGCGTATCTTCTTGAGTCGGTTTAATCAATCCTAACAGCATAAATACAACTCTTAATTTTAACTTTAAATGTGAAGGTAAACAGATATATCTTCGCTTTTTCCCTGCTCCGCCGGGGGTTCAATCCCCCGGCGCGGCTGCATCAAAACTAATCGTTTTTCTCAGTCGGTGCGTTAGGAACTTGCGTATCTATGTACGCCTGCGACACGTCGGGAACAAACCAATTAACTTCCCCGGGCTTGAAAACTCTAGCAGTAGGAACGTTGAATTCTACAGCCGCCGTTTCGGGATTAGCTGTCGCCACTAATTGAGTGCCGTCAACTATTTTAACAGCTACACCGCCAGTCAATGCTTGTGCAACTTTGTCGATCGCACTTAAATCTGTTGCTTTGACATCGCTCGGTAAATAAACTCCGTCGCAATCCCATTTATCCTTTGTTGTTTCACCTGCTCCTAGAAAATAAAGAGCATTCTCGTAAGATGAAGCAGAGGATTTTTTGCGTTTGGGCCCGTAAATAGCTAGGGTTTTTCCCGTGTCATTGCGGCACTGACCCCAGCTTTTTCCCGTTTCTAAGGTATATTTTTGAAACTCCAATTGAGAGATTTTTTTCTGAAGTTCCTCCGGGGTGTAGTTCTGACTGGGTTCAGTCGATTTTTTCGCTTCTAACAGAGTGTCAAGAGTTTGAGTCACCTCCACATAGTCGGGATTGCTCGTATATTTAGGCTTTTCTGACCCCGCCCAAGATGCGGGAGCAAAAACCAAATTGACTGTAATGACTAAGATTACTAAAACTATTTTCAAGAATCTCACAAGTTTTCTCCTTTGCTAGACATTTGGGTAATTTGAAATTTACTTTGAAGGTAACTTTCTGCTCAAAAAACACACAGGTTATTTTAATTTTTATGTTATCACTCTAAGTTAATTTGTCAACCTAATTTAGTATATTCACAATGTCTAAAGTTAGATTTATTGGGACAATTTTTTCTAAGATATCTATCTTTAGAGAGAGGCAACGCAGGACATTTAACCAATTATTTAGATTGAAATAGTGGCAGCAGCAGATAAGTACCGCTGTCAATCAAAATGAATATTCCCAAGCCAATCAAGACAAAAGGGACAACAGCCTTTGTATAGCGAGTTAAAACGCTGGCGATCGCCCCATGAAGAGTTAACCAGTAAGCGACATAGCACCAAGCACCTACCATCAAAAAGAAAACTGCCAAAATAACAGCTAAACTCGGCAAATTGCTGCTAGCAAACAGCGGCAAATAAATACCGATGTTGTCTCCCCCGTTAGCGACTGTTACCGCAGCTACATTGAAAATTTGAGGGTTGAACAGACTTGCTAGTTTTGACACAGCAGATGAGTTAGATTGACCGCTAAATTCTGCCGATACCGCTTGTACTTCATTTTCCTGATTGTCTCTCTTGACTAAGTGACTGATGCCGATCGCGATCGGAACCAAACCCAGCAAGCCAATCCAAGCTTTCGGCACAATTAACCCGCCAAAAAAGCCCGGCAAACTAGCAGCGATCAGGGCGGCAAATCCGAGATACTGACCGACAACGATGTGCCGGGGACGGAAAGTAGAATTTACCTGAGCGAAGAACAGCATCAGAATTACAATATCATCTATATTGGTGGCGACAAAAGATGTAATTCCGGCAATAATCGCTGCTGCAATCCAACTCATTTGCTGTTCCTTCAACTTTCCTAAACTTCAGGTTCGCTGGCGTTACTTCTGCTCATAGTTATCAAACAGAAACAGCAACCAACTAAAGATATTATACTTAAAGTTGGACTTGCCAGAGTGCCACTTTTCACCAGAATTGCAATTCCCAATCCGATTAAGACAAAAGGCACAAGCTGATTGCCATAGCGAGTCAAAGAATCGGCGATCGCCCTCGTCTGAATCAACCGATAAGCAGCATAGCACCAAACGCCCACCAGCGAGAAGAATACGCCGAGAATTACCGCCAGACTTTCTAAAGTATTGCTCGCAAACAGCGGCACATAGATCCCGATATTGTCGCCACCATTCGCCACCGTCACCGCTGCGACGCTGTAAGTTTGAGGAGACAGAAAACTGCTAAAAAAAGATTTCTCAGATTGCTGTAATTCTGCCTCAACTTCCCCATCGTCAGTTTCTGGATTCAGCAAGCGGCTGAGCCCGATCGCAATTGGCAGCAAACCCAGCATTCCAATCCAGTCGGGCGGAAAGATCAAGCTGCCAAAAAACCCCGGAAGGCTAGCAAAAACCAGTGCTGCAAAGCCTAAATACTGACCCGCAACAATGTGCCGGCGCCGGAATGCTGCATTCACCTGCGAGAAAAACAGCAGCAGGATCAAAATATCGTCAAGGTTCGTAGCCGTAAAAGCCGTCATTCCAGTGGAAATTGCTGTCACTAATTCGTTCATTTCTGTGTCTCGTTAATTTGTGTTATCGGTTTTTTTGCAGTTTTTTTGCGGGAAAACAGTTGAATAAAATCCAAGTCAATGTCGTCGCATTCAGGTTGTCGTCGAACCAGCAGTCCGGCAGGGGTTTAAACCCCGTTGCATTCAGGTTGTCGTCGAGCCCGCAGTCCGGCAGGGGTTTAAACCCCTGCCTCAAAGCTCAAGTCCTCGGTCGAGGACTGAAGAAACTGTTAGACATTTACTTAATAAATAAATTGTCGAACATTTGCTGAATAAACTATTGGTCATTTTTTGCAGGAATTATGGGCGATATTTAGTCCTCTGAAGAGGACTTTCGCTATGAGCCAGGGAATTAATTCCCTGGCGGTATTGGCGGTTGTTCTGGCGGTATTGGCGGTGCAATTAACACCTACAAACACCTGCCTTGCAACTAATCAAAGCCGTTATTGTCAATGGATACTGCATTCAATCGAACACCGCCGTAAATGGCATTTTCTTCGTCGAACTTAGCGTGAATTGCCTCAATACCCTGCTCCATCGAACCCACAAGTTCAGGAGAGCGCAGCCTCTGCAAGATGAACCACCCGCAAGTAGCAACCAAGTACATCAAGAACAAGTAAGGAAACGCATCGTAAGGAGCTTCGGGAACAGGGAACATAGTGCTGCCGGGAATCCCTACACTGCCGACAATTGGAATCATCATAAATGCGATCGCCACCACCGAACACACCGCATCCCGCACGCGCAATTTACCAATTTTGTGCAGGTACACCGGAGCCGCAATCGAAATCAAAACATACACTGTTAAGAATCCGTAGCTGCAAATTGCCCCCAAATAACCCATACAATCGAACAGTTTGATGTGAAACAGAGACATCGCAGCCGGAACTAAAAACGTCAGAAACGTACACATCGAAACCGCAACGTGGGGAGTTTTATTAGATGAATGGGCTACACCTAATGAAGAGTGAAACAAACCGTGGCGCGCCATCATAAAGAATACTCTCGCCGCTGGATTGATGCTGCCGAGGACGCAAGCAAAAAAGCTAAATAAAGCACCTATCGCCACTAACTCACCCAGCCAACCAAATCCTATCTGTTGCGACAGAAAAGTTAGAGGCTCTTCAGCATCAGTAATTGACTGTCCGGTGCCGCTAAAACCCAACACTTCAATATAGGTCATCATAATGAAGAATAGGCCTGCCATTACAGCACTGCCCATGACAGCTCTGGGGATATTTTTTAAGGGTTTTTTGGCTTCGTCGCCCAGAGATGTCGCACTTTCAAAACCCGAGAAACCAAACATTACTAAGACAAGTCCCGTCGCTATTTTGCCGGGAGTTACACCTTCCAAAGTCAATTGGGACATATCCAGAGCAAAACCTTTGTGCGCCCAGATGAGAATCCCTAAAAGTGCGATCGCCACCACAGATGCTCCCTCCAGCCACAGCATCGCCATAGCTGAGAGTTGAATATCTTTGTAACCTGCATACCAAGCAATTCCCGCCCCGATCGCCAACAGCGTAATCTGTGACGGATGGATGCCCAAATGACCGATGAAAATACCGCTAAAGTTGGCAAAACCACACAAAACTGCCATCGCCGTAAATAAATAAGCCAGCACCAAACTCCACCCGCAAATCACGCCGGCTGTCGGGCCAAGTCCTTTAACAATATAAGAGTAAATAGAACCGGGCGAAGCCGATCTGCTGGCAAATTGGTTGATATTGATGCTGACAAATACTAAGCCGATCAAGCCGATGAGAAAACTCAGCCAAGTCCCGTTTCCTGAAAGGGCGACGATTAAGCCTAGATTTGATGCTGGTATAGTTGTAGGTGCAATGACGGCAAAGGATTGAGCTAAAACTTCTCCGAAGGAAAGGCAGTCGGGCTTTAAGCCGTGTACACTATAATTTTTTGGCGTTTTTTCGGTCATTTATCTTCTGTATTTTTGTCGATATTGGCGATCGATTTGAAAAATTTGTTTTTGCTTCAGCGTCGGGGGAGGGTGTTCAGACGCTTGAGTATAACTTTAATACCACCTCAACATTTAAATCAAATATTGTTTTTTATTAAATTAATAAATACAAGTGATGCAAGCGATACAGTGCAGCGTAGATCCCATCACCGCGGGCCGTACAAATGCGATCGGGCGCTGCAAGCTGAAAGCCTTGAGGCTGTAAGGAAAAGTCGAAACAACTGTTAGCAACCGTCCTTTATTCGGATTTCCAACTTGTACAATGGAAGAGCAAAAAACTCTAGGTCAAGGTTTAGCCGCAATAGGTTAAAGTCTTAAAAAAAACTGTATTTGGTATGGGGTACTCACAATGGCCGGAATGACACTTGACCAACTGCGAGTTTTTCTAGCTGTCGCGGAACACCTGCACTTCAGCCGTGCGGCGGAGGAACTTTACATCACACAACCCGCTGTCAGCGCAGCAATTCAAAGCTTAGAGGAGCAATACGGAGTAAAACTGTTTCACCGCATCGGGCGCCGCATCGAAATCACAGAAGCCGGGAAGTTACTACAAGTCGAAACGCAGAAAATTATCGATCATGTTGCTTTGACTGAGAGAGGTTTGCGGGAGTTGAACGACTTGCAGCGGGGCGATTTAAACTTGGGTTGCAGTCTCACAATTGGCAATTATTGGTTGCCGCACAAAATTAGCCAGTTTAAACAGAAATATCCCGGTATTTCCGTGAATTGTACTCTGGCAAATGCCGAAGAAATCTGTGCGGGTATGGCGACGGGAATATTTGATTTAGGTTTGGTGACGGGAGACATCAAACCTTCGCTTAAGAACACTCTGGAGGAAGAAGTTGTAGGTAGCGAACGCTTGCTGATTGTAGTTGGCAAATCTCACCCTTGGTTTGAGCGTGCAGAGGTGAGTTTAACTGAAATTGCCGAAACAGATTGGGTGATGCGAGAACCCGGTTCGGGAGTTCAGCAAATGTTGGAACAAGCTTTGCAAAGTTGGGGTATTAATCCCCATGAATTGAATGTAAGTTTAGTTTTGACTAGCAGTGAAATGGTCAAAGCAGTAGTGGAAAGCGGCACAGGCGCAGCGGCCATTCCTGAATTGATGGTCAAAAAAGAATTGCAGCTCTCTACACTGCGATCGATTAAAATTATAGAGAGCCAACTAAATTCAAATCTATCTCTTGAAATTATTAAACCAGTTTTAAAACTGAAACACCGACAGCGTTTTCAAACTGGAATTACTAAAGCATTTGAACTGATATTAACTGAAGTTGCTGGTAATTGGTAATTCATGACTTACGCACTAATACTCAAGAAACCGGGTTTTTTACCGACATAAAGGGCTAAACGCCGTGTCTCGTAAAAAAACCCGGTTTCTTGCCACCCGTGCGTCCAAGATTATAATTCAATACGGTTCAGATCGAGCCGATCGCCCT
Source organism: Microcoleus sp. BM001215392 (assembly GCF_036700185.1). NCBI lineage: Bacteria > Bacillati > Cyanobacteriota > Cyanophyceae > Oscillatoriales > Microcoleaceae > Microcoleus > Microcoleus sp. BM001215392. The sequence goes on from NZ_JAUBOJ010000194.1 coordinate 8,524, forward strand.
GGCACCCCCTACAACCAGGGGGGAACAAGAGAGTTCTTAAAGTCCCCCTAAAATCAGGGGAATTTAGGGGGATCTCCGGGATATAAACAGTGTTAACCCAAGTGTATTGGATTATAATTATCGATCGACAAATTTCCTCAAGTCCAATAAATTTTTACTGCCATCACCAACAATCAGCGGCAATTTCCCATTCCATTTTTCTATAGCTTGCCTTTCCAATAGTTCCCGAGTCAAATTTTCCCGCAACAATCTTTGTACTTCGGCTTCTGCTTTGGCTAAATTTACCTTGGCATCCCCTTCTTTAGCTGCCTTCAGCGCTAAGAATTCCCCTTTTTTTGCTTCCTGTTCGGCAATTTGTTTCGCCTCCACTGCATCGCTAAATCGTTCGGAAAAGTGCACGTGTACTAAAGAGATATCATCCACAGCAATATGGTATGCAACTAACCTCAAGGTTAAAGAATCATCAACTCCGGCTTTGACTTCTCCCCGTTTAGTAATAATTTCTTCAGCCGTGTATTTTGCCATGACTGCTTTTAAGACTTCTTCAACGGCCGGATCTATAATGCGATCGACCACTGCTTTTTCGTCTCCGATTTGTTGAAAAATTGAATTTACTTCGGCTGGGATAATGTGCCAGTTGAGTGCTACATCTGTGAAAACATCTTGCAAATCTTTTGAGGAAGCTTCAGCGGAAATTTCCTGTTTCTGCACTCGCACGCTCAACTTTTGTACAGTATAAACTATGGGGACAATTACGTGAAGTCCTTCTCCGAGGATTTGTTCTTGCACTTTACCAAACTGCATCATCACGCCGCGTTCTCCAGCGTTGACGGTGACAAAAAAATTAGACAAAATAGCTAAAAACACCATCGCTAGAGTTAATTGAACAGCGATGTAAACATCCTTACTTTTTTTAGTGCTTGATTTGAGTGAGTCAACTTTACTGCTGGATTCTAAAACCATATTCCACCCCGATCGCACTTGATTGATTGTCGGACAAATATTGAATTTACCGCTCTGCTATTTGCTGGACAGCAGCAACTCCTCAAAATCCGCTGCCGGCACGGGAGGGCTGAACAAATATCCTTGCATAGCATCGCACTCGTAGCGCCAGAGAAAATCTCTTTCTGCTTCTGTTTCAACTCCTTCGGCAATTACTTCAAGACAGAGACTGTGCGCCATTTCAATAATCGCTTTCACAATCGCTGCATTTGTGCAACCATCGGTAATGTTGCTGATAAAACAGCGGTCAATTTTTAAAACATCGAAGGGATATTGTGTCAGATAACTTAAGGAAGAATAGCCTGTGCCGAAATCGTCAATGGATATAGAGACTCCTAAATCTTTCAATTCTTGCAAAGTAGCGATCGCACTTTCGGCATCCTTCACCATCATACTTTCGGTGAGTTCTAATTCTAAACTGCTCGGTGCTAAACCACTTTCTGCTAAAATTTCGGCAACTCTGCTGCTGAGATCCGCCTGGTTAAATTGGCGCGGCGACAGATTTACCGCTACCTGCTGCAAGGAAAAACCTGCATTTTGCCAAACCTGCATTTGCCTGCAAGCTGTCTGCAAAACCCACTCGCCTAATTGTACGATGAAACCAGTTGCTTCGGCATCGGGAATAAATTCGGCGGGCGAAATCAGCCCTTTTTCTGGATGCAGCCAGCGCACTAAAGCTTCTGCACTCATAATTTTTCCAGTCTGAACATTGACCTGCGGCTGATAGTAAACTTGGAATTCTTCTCGTTCCAGGGCTGCGCACAGATTTGTTTTTATCTGCTCTAATTTATCTGCGTCTTCTTGTCGCAATTCGCTGCTTTGCGATCGCAAATTATCCTGCTGTTTGGCCAAAGCTGCTTGTTTTTTCAATCGGCTCGATACGGCGCCCACAAGTTCAGCTTTAGTAAAAGGCTTAGTCAGGTAATCATCAGCTCCCAATTCCATGCCTTGTCGCACTTGGGAGCGATCGGCTTTACCAGTCAGAAACACAAAAGGTACTGTAGCAGTAACAGGATGCGATCGCAAGGCCACCAGCACCCCATACCCGTCTAGTTGTGGCATCATCACGTCGCAAAGAATCACATCAGGAAGATTTGACACCGCCGCATTTAAGCCCTGGGCTCCATTTTCTGCACCCGTCACATCGAAACCTTCAGCTTTGAGGAGTTTGAGAATATTCTCGCGAATTACTCTATCGTCCTCAATCACTAGAATCTTTTTCATATGTCATTCCCTGAAAGCGATATAATTGATCCGCGTTGTTGAACCCGATCGGTGCGAGAATAGCTAAAAACGCACAGCTCGATCGGCCCAACAGCCGCATATTTTCCGACAAAAATAGCAGACGCCCCTGAAAAATGCTAATTTTCCAAGGACAACTAGATTAATGTTTCTCTGCTTACTTAGCGCCGTCCGTATTATTACGAGGTTAGTTAATAAATCTCTAAACTAATTCTAGGCGATCGACAGTTAGCAGCACCCTGAATAACTGCTAAACTGATTGTGACAGTCTAGCGATCGTCTGCAAACAATCTCAGCCTATTTATAACAGTTGCCAAGAACAATGCAACTGCCCGCAAGTTTAAAACCCTTGCGGAGTAAGTCTTTGGTCATTGTTTAGTGTAAAACCTCAAATCAAACATCAAAAATGGCATTACCAAGTGGATTTCCTGAACCCGCAAATATTGGCGTCATAGAAGTTAAGCAATATCCTCAATATCGCGCTGTCACCTACACCCACGCGGGCGATTTGCGACAAGCGACAGGAATCGCATTCAATCCTTTATTTCAACACATCAGCAATAACCAAATTGCGATGACAACGCCAGTAGAAGCGCGCTACACGGCAACTTCCGAGCAAATGAATGCAGTTCCTGTTGCAGAAGTTTCATTTTTGTATCCCGCAGCAAATATTGCCCCCAGCAGCGTTAACCCTGCTGTGGAAGTCACGGATACTTCACCCATGACAGTTGTTAGCATCGGCGTGGGCGGCGCCTACACTTGGGAAAGCTACGAAAATAACCTCTCCCAACTCAAAGATTGGCTTCAACAACATCCCGAATACGAAATAGTTGGGCCGCCGCGCCGCTTTTTTTACAATTCGCCCATGACCCCCGAAGCAACTAAAATCAGCGAAGTACAAATTCCGATCAAACGCCGCTGACATGAACAACCAATTCCCGAATGTGGCCGCGCTGGCGGTGTTCCCAGAGGTAAATTCCCTGCCAAGTTCCTAACAATAATCTACCGCGCGCGATCGGGATTTGTTCGGAAGTATGAGTCAGCGCAGTGCGAATGTGCGCCGGCATATCATCTGGGCCTTCCGCATCGTGAATGTAACTTGCGCCCTCTGGTACCAGTTTAGCTAAAAAATTAGCCAAATCCGTCAGTACATCGGGGTCAGCATTTTCTTGAATCACCAAGCTAGCAGAAGTGTGGCGCAAAAATAAGCTACAAAGTCCTGTTTTAATACCTGAATTTGCTACCGCATCTTCTATCTTAAGACTGATATTGTACAGAGACTTGCCTGTAGTTTTAATTTTGAGTATTTCTTGGTGATGAAGCATATCAGATCCGGTAAAATAAACATTATAAGGTTCGATCGTTCGGACTTCAGTCCTCTCTTTTTTGAGGACTGAAGTCCGAACGATCGAACCATCTAATATTTTAAACATTCAATGAGACTGTTTGCACAACTCTTCAATCGCCGTCATCCTAATCGCTCTCTTTAAAATAGTCTACAACAGCTTGGGCGATCGCCTCCGTACCGTGCTTATCCAACTTATCCGACAAACGGGGCGGGTGCAGCCGCTTGTGCAAAAACCCCCAATCCCCCTCAAAAAACTCCGCCGCCGTCACAACTTGATGCGCCGCATACTTTTCCAGCCACTCCAACAACACCGCAGCTTCCGCAAAACCATCTCTCATAATAGAAAGAACAGGTATTTCCAAGCGCAAAGCTTCCGAAAAAGTGCTGTATCCCGGTTTAGAAACCATGCGGCCGCAGACAGGCATCATATCAACCGGGCGCGGTAAAATTGGGAAAAATTGCGCAAACTGCTGATGTTTGACTCTAATCAAATTCGGCAAATCGGGAGCTCCCGCATCAAAAGTAATAAATTGCCAATCGCTAAATTGCTGGAGATTGTGATAAGGAATTGCCTCTAAACCCAGTCCGCCAAAAGTCAGCAACACAGTTTTTTCCGTCGGTGATTCAATTCCAAATACTTCCCGAATTTGATCCTGACTGTAGCGAGGATTGCCACCAGTCAAGCCGACATCTTCAATATTAGGAAAAGCGGGCATCGGTTCGTGTAAAGGAAGACGAAAAAGCCGATCGCACTTTCCGAAGCATTCACCAATCCAATCCGCCATTTCGTCAAATTCCCCGCCCCAATCTCGATAGATAAAGTCCCACCCAAAATTGCTCATCATCCAGCAAGGAACCCCAGCCGCTGCGGCCATTCGCGTTGCTAAAGGAGGAATATCTGCCAGCACCAAACCCACGCGATTTTGCTTAAGAAAATTCACTTCGCCTGCAATTAGTGAATTTTGCTTTTTCCGAATTTCCCGCAATTTTTCTAGAGTCGCCTCTTTATCCATATGCAAACTATCAGCCTGCACGACTCCGACATCAAAAGCGCGGGGACGGAGGATAAAATCGCCAGTAATATAAGATTCGAGCAGCCAGCGAGGTGCTGTTGTGGTGATAATTAGTAAAATATCTGGATTTAATTCTTGGATTTTTGCAGCTACGGAGGAAACTCGGACAGCGTGGCCGAATCCATGATTGGTGATGGCAATATATAATGTTGGTCGAGACATTGGTAATTGGGAATTGGTAATTGGCCAAAGAGGGCATCGGGCATCGGGCATCGGGCATCGGGCAAACAGGCCATCGATCCCAAGAGAATTTGTAGCAAATAACTAATAACTACTGCCAACTGCCAACTGCCAACTGCCAACTGCCAACTGCCAACTGCCAACT
>NZ_JAUBOJ010000195.1:0-13452 GCF_036700185.1 Microcoleus sp. BM001215392
CTGTGAGAATTTTCGCCTCTTGACGAGATTTTGCGTAGAAACCCGGTTTCTGAGTTCCCGGTTTCTGAGTTCTCGCGCTGAGTCCGAGAAACCGGGTTTCTACGAGTTTTTACGCCTCTTGACGAGATTTTGCGCAGAAACCCGGTTTCTGAGTTCCCGCGCGCGATCCGAGAAACCGGGTTTCTGCAATAATTTAAATAGTCTCACCAGATTTTCGGAAGAAACCCGGTTTCTGAGCCTCCCGGTTTCTGACTCCGACTAGCCACTCACCTACCTTCTGATATGCCACGTCGCCAAGTTATCTTGCAAGCGGGTAATTACTACCATGTTTATAACCGAGGTAATAACCGTCAGTTGATATTTTTTGAGCGAGAAAACTATATTTATTTTTTACGCCTATTAAGAAAGCATTTGATTACTCATGGTGTCGATATTCTTGCTTATTGTTTGATGCCGAACCACTATCATTTATTAGTTTACCTAAAAACTAATCGTTTTTCTAACCTGATGCAGGCATTTACTCTATCTTATGCCAAGGCTATTAATAAACGCTATCAAAGAGTGGGTTCACTGTTTCAGGGTCGATTTGAGGCGATTCATGTAGATACAGAAGAGTATTTATTACACCTCACTCGCTATATTCACTTAAACCCAGTCTGTGCTAATATAGTTAAAAAAGCAGAGGATTGGGAGTTTTCTAGCTATCAAGAATATCTTGATTTGCGCCAGAGTAGTTTACCTAAAATAGATGGAGTGCGATCGCAATTTCAATCGGCAGATGCTTATCGCTACTTTTTAGAAGATTTAACTAGCGATAAATTAATCCAGCATTTAACCTTTGAAGAATAGAAAGAACCTACGCGCATCCAAGAAACCCGGTTTCTGAGTTCCACGCGCCTAGTCCGAGAAACCGCGTTTCTCTGAGAATTGACGCCTCTTCACGAGATTTTCTGAAGAAAGCCGGTTTCTGAGTCTCGCGCTACACCTCAGAAACCGGCTTTCTGCGACAATTTACGCTTCCCCACGAGATTGTCTGAAGAAACCCGGTTTCTGAGGTGTAGCGCGATCGCGGATTGTTGATTCTGACCCATCAGAAACACTATCAACTATCAACTATCAACTGACTAATGACTAATTACTTCAGTTCATTAAGCGCCGCCTCGGCTTTTTGTGCGCCATCATTGTTACCTTGCTGGCGGTAAGTGTCTAGCGCTTGTTGAAAAGCTTGAATTGCGTCGGATTGGCGATCGCGCGCTTTGAATGCTTTACCCATGTTGTAATAAGCTTCTGCCCGGTCTGGTTCGAGCTGGATCACTCGCCTAAAAGTGATAATTGCTCCTGAAAAATCTTGTTTTTGTAGTTGAATTTCTCCGATCGCAGCGTAGGCCTCAACTAAATTTGGGCGCACGTCAATCGCCCGCTTATAAGCTAAAAGCGCTCCGTCGAAGTCTTCTTGAGTCTTGAGAAGTTCACCAATTTCTAACTGCACTTCGGGATTGCGCGGCTCCAATTTGGAAGCTTCTTCAAACGCTGCTAGCCCTTCGGAAGTGTTGCCGCTGCGCAGCAAAGCAGTACCTAATTTTAACTGAATGCTGGCTTGTTTGGGAGCGAGTTTGGCTGCTTGTTTGAGCACGGTGACAGCACTGGCAAAGTTTCCCTGCTGGATCAATACTAAACCCAATGAAGAATAAGCTTGCCAACTTTTCGGATCGAGGGCGATCGCCTCTTGGTATGCTTTAAATGCACCGCTGTAATCTTTTTGCTGAAACAGCACCACTCCGAGCCCGATTCGGGCGTTGACATTTTTGCGATCGAGCGCAGCGGCGCGACGGTAAGCTGCTGCTGCTGCGGGATAGTTTTGCAGGTTCGCCATAGCATATCCTAAGGCGTATTGAAAGTCAGCATTTTTGGGTTCCAGACCGATCGCCTGTTGGTAAAATTCCACTGAGGCTTGATAGTTTCCCTGACGCGCTTGTAAATAAGCAATACCGGAAAAAATGCGCGGGTTTTCCGCATCTAAACGGGCTGCTTGTTGATAAATAGCGATCGCCTTACTGTAGTCTCCTAAATCTACCAACTCGCGTCCTTGCCGCAGCAGACTATCTAAATTTGCATTATTTTTAGGTTGAACTTCCTCTGGTGTGTCTGCTGAGAGCGCCCGATGCGGCGTTGCGATCGCAAATCCCGCTACCAAAAGTGTACTGAATACCAAGAGACTTTGTTTGTGGACGGCCATTTTTTTCAAAGAGTGTGTGGATTAAAAGAGCGAATTGCTGTCAGCTTAACAAGCTTACAGCTTAGGGTTTGCCTGGAATTTTTGAGCGGGGAGATGTAGTAAACCTACAGAAATCGACCAACTCAAAATTTTCGCACTTGAGGCCAACTGATGATTGTAACAACAACTGATATCATCCAAGGAGCAGAAATTCAATCTTACTTGGGAATTGTAACTGCTGAGGTGGTCTACGGCACCAACGCCCTGCGAGATTTCTTCGCGGGTATTCGCGACATCATCGGCGGGCGCACGGGCAGTTACGAGGAAGTGTTTCTCAAAGGACAGCGAGATGCGCTCGCGGAACTCGAAAAACGAGCCCAGCGCTTGGGTGCTAATGCGGTGATCGGGGTGGAAGTTGACACCGGCACGATTAATGTAGACTCTTCGGGGGCTTTGCTGTTGATTACTGCCGTTGGGACTGCTGTCAGATTGCGTTAAGCCGCCTTTCCTATATACATCCGTGAACTTTTTTAACTGGATAAAAGAGTTATTGGTTATCAGCCATCAGTCATCAGTCATTAGCTAATAGCTGCTGGCTGAGGGCTGATGACTTTTTTGTTTCATTCTTCAGACATAGAGAGTCATTCTTTCCCCAGGCAGATATGATTTCTATCAATCTCAGCCACAATCAATGCTTAGGTGAAAGATTGTTAAAAATAGAACCAACTCTCAAAGGAAAAGAAAAGCTATGGCATACGTAAATAGACCAGTAGACAACGTTGTTACCGAGCAGACTCTAGTTAAGCCGGTCATGGAATATCACGATTTAGTGCGCTGGGGGCCAATTTTTTCAGGTTTGGTAATTGCGATCGGCACACAATTAGTTTTAAGTGCGTTGGGTGCTGCGATCGGCTTGAGCAACATTGCTAATTCAGGAGCTCCGCGCAGTATAGCCGGCAGCGTGGGTACCGGAGTAGGAATTTGGTCAATTATCAGTTTATTAATCAGCTTGGGCGTTGGCGGTTGGGTAACTGCTCGCGCTTGCGGCCCCATGAACCGCAGCACCGCGCTTTTGAACGGAGCAATTTTGTGGGCAACTACCTTAACAATTGGCTCTTGGCTGTTAGCAAATGGCGTAGCCGGGACTTTTGGCGTAGTAGCAGCGAACGCCGGAGCAGCGATTAATCAAGCGCAGCAAGGTAATGTGAATCTCCCCAACCAAGCGCCTAGCGTTTCTGCTCAGGATGCTCGGAATATTGCTGAAAATGCTGCAAAAGCTGGTTGGTCGTTTTTGTTCGGCTCGTTATTGGGTTTGGTTGCTTCAATGGCCGGAGCATCTGCCGGTGCCCGCACTCCCCGGAATCACTTGTAAAACTTTAGTCAGACAATCAAACTTCATGTTAATAAAAGCACTTTTTTTAAGGTGCTTTTTTATTGATTTAATGTGTGTATTCTTCAGTCTCGCGTTGCGCGGACTTTGTTTGACAAGGAGCGGTTTCAACCGCCGAGTTTTATCCCTGAAAATATCTGCGTTGCATCTGTGTCGATCGGCCTGATATCTGCGTTTTTTTATCAATCAAAGACTTAGGCAATCTTGTCTATAAAAGTAGGGTGCGCAGTGCGCACCCTAAGAATTAAGCAGTGAAGTATTTGGCGGCTGGGTGATAGGTGATAATTGCAGTGGTGGATTGTTCCGGATAAAGCTGTTCGCTTTCATCCATGTACAGGTTTATACGATCGCACTTTAACAAATCCAATTGCTTGTACTGATCCGCCATATTCGGACAAGCCGGATAGCCGAAACTGTAGCGCGAACCGCGATATCGCTGCGCCAGCATATCCCGAATATTGTCCGGTTCCTCGCTAGCAAAGCCCAATTCTCGGCGAATCCGTGCGTGAGTCCATTCGGCTACCGCTTCCGCCGTCTGCACCGCCAATCCGTGGAAGTAGAGATAATCGGTATATTGATTGTTAGCAAATAGCTTTTGCGCGTACTCCGTAGCAACTTCTCCCACCGTCGCCACTTGCATCGGAAATACATCGATTTTACCCGATTCTTTCGGTGCGAAAAAGTCGGCAATGCACAGCCTGCGCGCCGATTTTTGCCGGGGAAAGGTGAATGTCGCAGCGGGTGTCGATACATCTTGACCGTTACTCATAATTTCCGGGTTGTAAATATGCAACGAATTTCCTTCTGATTGACAGGGGAAATACCCGTAAATTGCTTGCGGATGCAGTAACTTTTCGGTGATAATTTTGTGTTTCCATTCTTCCAAGATTGGATAAACTGTCTCAGCTAAGAAAGCATCGTATTCTTCCCGCGATTGGTCTTTTGGCTTGCGGAATTGCCACTGTCCCGCAACTAATGCTTGCAAATCTAAGTGCCAGAAAAGCTCTTCAAAGGGGATTTCTTCGGGCGATAACAGTTTGGTTCCCCAGAAAGGAGGATTCGGGCGATCGATATTTGCATCAACTGCTTCGGAACGCTTGGTATCAACAATCACCGGAGTCTCTGCCTTCTTCGCATCCTCAACCGCAGTTTCTGCCGAAGTTTTAGCTGCTTTCACCGCCCCATTCTCACTCCCAACTTCATCTAAAAATCCAGCCAAATCTTCCCAGTTTCCAGCAGATTTTGCTGGCATCAGTTTCTCCATAAAGTTTAAGTCAGAAAACGCATCTTTGCCGTAAACGACTTTACCTTTATAGGTATTTTGGCAGTCTTCATGCACAAACTTGGGAGTCAAAGCCGCGCCGCCCAAAATCACGGGAACAGTGATGCCTTTCTGGTTGAATACTTCCAGATTTTCCTTCATAAATGCGGTGGATTTCACCAGCAAGCCGCTCATCGCAATACAATCTGCTTTGTGCTTTTCGTAGGCTTCGATGATATTGTCAACTGGCTGTTTAATTCCCAAGTTAATTACTCGGTAGCCGTTGTTTGATAGGATAATATCAACCAAGTTTTTGCCGATGTCGTGAACGTCGCCTTTGACAGTTGCAATGATGAATGTGCCTTTAGCATTGTCCCCGGATTCGGACTTTTCCATGTACGGTTCTAAATAAGCAACTGCCGCTTTCATGGTTTCGGCTGACTGCAATACAAATGGTAGCTGCATTTGTCCGGAACCGAACAATTCTCCGACTACTTTCATACCCTCTAACAAGAAGGTATTGATAATTTGCAGCGGCGGATAGGTTTCTAATGCTTTGGCGAGTTGGATGTCGAGCCCGATGCGTTCGCCGTCGATGATGTGGCGCTTGAGACGTTCTTCTACGGGGAGGTTTTCGTCTTGGGTGCGATCGCGCTTGGTAGTTTTGCCCGCAAACACCGTTGTCAGGTCGCCCAAGGGGTCGTAAACGCAAATATCGCCGTCGAACTCCCGTTCGTCGTAGATCAGTTTGCGGCAGATTTCCTGGTGTTTGGAGTCGATTTTGGCGATCGGCAAAATCTTATTAGCGCTGATAATCGCCGCATCCATCCCCGCCTGCATTGCTTCGTGCAAAAACATGGAATTGAGAACTTGGCGCGCCGCCGGATTCAAGCCGAAGGAAATGTTAGAAACTCCCAAAATCACGTGACATCCGGGCAATTCTTGGCGGATGCGGCGGATCGATTCGATGGTAGCTTTGCCGTTTTTTCGGTCTTCTTCAATCCCGGTAGAAATTGGCAAAGCCAGGGTGTCAAAAAAGAGTTCCGAGGCGGGAATTCCGTAGGCGACGGCGGCATTATAGGCGCGTTGGGCGATCGCAAATTTTTGGTCAGCAGTGCGCGCCATCCCATCTTCGTCAATCGTCCCAATTACAATCCCCGCGCCGTATTTTTTCGCCAACTCCAAAACTTGATAAAAACGCGGTTCTCCGTCTTCGTAGTTAGTAGAATTTAGCAAACATTTGCCGCCCGCAACTTTCAAGCCTGCTTCCATCTTTTCCCATTCGGTGGAATCCAGCATTAAAGGCAGAGTTGCATTAGTCACAACGCGAGAAACTAATTCTTTCATATCGCGCACGCCGTCGCGCCCGACATAATCGACGTTGACATCGAGAACGTGCGCGCCTTCTCGCACTTGTTCTCTAGCCATTGCTACTAAACCGTCCCAGTCTTCGGCGTTGAGCAAATCGCGGCATTTTTTGGAACCGCTGGCGTTGAGTTTTTCGCCGACAATTAAGAAAGAGTTTTCTTGTTCGTAGGGTTGGGCGCTATAAATTGAAGCAGCGGCTGGTTCCCAAGTAATTTCGCGAATCTTGGGTTTAAGAGTTGTACCAATTTCTGACAGTTCGCGGATGTGATCGTAGCGAGTACCGCAGCAGCCGCCGATGACTTGCACGCCTAAGTCTTCGACGAAGCGCATCAAGGCCATTTTTAATTCAATCGGCGTCAGTTTGTAGTGCGCGTGGCCGCCAATGTTTTCGGGTAAGCCAGCGTTTGGTACGCAGGAAACGACGAAGGGCGAATGTTCGGATAGATATTTGACGTGTTCCGCCATGCGATCGGGCCCGGTGGCACAGTTTAATCCTAAAATATCTATGGGATACGGCTGCAAAATAGCTAAGGCGGCGCTGATGTCGGAACCGACTAACATCGTGCCGGTGGCTTCCATGGTGACTGATACCATTAACGGAATCCGCGCACCTTTTTTCTTAAAAACTTCTTCAATCGCATTTAATGCTGATTTAATTTGCAGCACATCTTGACAAGTTTCGACAATAAATAAGTCAACGCCGCCGTCATAAAGTCCTTCGGCTTGTTCGGTAAAAGCGGCGGTAAGCGTGTCAAAATCGATGTGTCCTAAGGTTGGCAATTTGGTGCCCGGGCCGATCGATCCTGCGACAAATCTCGGTTTTTCTGGCGTGTCAAATTCTGCTGCGATATTCTTGGCGAGTTCGGCCGCCGTTTTGTTGAGATAATAGGCTTTGTCGGCTAAATCGTACTCCGCGAGCACGATGGAAGCAGCGCCGAAGGTGTCTGTTTCGATGACATCGGCGCCTGCTTCGAGGAATCCTCGGTGCACGATGGCGACGGCTTCCGGCTTGGTGTGCACGAGATATTCGTTACAGCCTTCGTATTCTTTACCGCCGAAGTCTTCTGCGGTGAGGTTTTGAACTTGCAGGTTGGTTCCCATGGCGCCGTCGAAGACGATGACTGGGCGCGAGGGGTGGTGGAGTCGATCGAGAAATTTGCTATTCATCAGCGGTAAAAAGACGTAGGTGCTATATATTTACAATTTTCTCTATTGTGCAATATTGTCAACAATTATGTGTATGTTGGGGAACGACTGATGACTGAAGGATTTAATGCTGCTGACGGTAGTTCGATCGCACCTACGATCTTACCGATCGCCCTGGATCGTTGTCAAAATTCTGCTGCGGGCGCGGCTGTGGGGGCTCAACTGGCGATCGACTCTGAGGGGTTTTTCCGCTTAACTGTTGAGGAATTTTGCGAAAATGCGATCGCGATCGTTCAGCGAGTGATGCAAAAGGGCGATCGTTTTATTTTACAGCAAGCAGGGAAGGATCTAGCTGCGATCGTTCCGGAAACAGAATTTCACAAGCTAGATTATCTGATGGAAGAACTCAAACCCTCACAATTCTTTCCTGACGAAGAAGCATATTATGAAGATGAGAGAGGAATCCACTGCATTTACCCGGACGAACTTGTAGAAGACCTTGATAATATCCTAGCCGATGTCAAGGAATGCGACGAATTATTTGGTTTGCTTCCCACTGAAGAAATGGGAAAGAATGTTGATATTTTCATGTCTGTAGCTATTCTCATGTCTATCGATCGTTTTTGGGTGCCGGACTATCTAATCGCTGAGCAAGCCAGACTAAAAATGCTATCATAATACTATTCGCAGGGTGTGTCGCCCTTGAAAATACCTCGCATCAGAGGGTGCATTTGGGTTTTGCAAATATGTGTGTAGGGGCGAAGCATGACCGCTGTCAATATAAGATTATAACTAATAATTTATATGCGGTCATGCTTCGCCCTCTTCAAAAACCAGATGCACCCTATAAAAGTTTCGTAGGGGTGTATCTCAATTTGGCAAGGGCGAAGCATTTCGGCACATAATTTATGAATGAGAACCAGAGATTTACTGCCGAAATACTTCGCCCCTACGAATATATTTGCAAAAATGAGATGCACCCGTTTCGTAGTGAGGACTTCAGTCCTTGCATTTGATGCGGACTGAAGTCCTCACTACGAACCTTTGACTGTTTAAAACAATTATAATTTTTCATTATTTCTTTCGCATCTTTCTCTGTGAACCTCTTTTAGCCAGGTGCTTAATTTCATTGTCGGCTGGAACTTCTACTTTTTCTACAATTTCTAAATCTACAATTTCAACCTCGCCGCCGCTAATTTCCTCAGCTTTCTCAACATCCTGCAAATCCTGCTGATGTTCGATTAACTCCACTCCCAACCCAGAATCTAAAATCGGCAATTCATCCATGGCTTCACTAATCTCAGATTCTCCAACCCAATCGTCAATTTCCGCCGCGGCTAAATCTTTCTCAATTTCTTGACTAATTTGAGTTTCTCTAATTTCCTTCTCTACCTTTACTAGCTGCACCGATAACTGCTGGTTTTCCCTTGACAAATGCTCAATCTGAGTCGCTTGAATTCTAAGCTGTTCATTCAAAACACGAATTTCTCGGTTTTGCTGCTGAATCATTTCTTCCCCATCAGTAATAGTTCTATTTCTCTCTAATATGATTTCATTTCTAGTTTCTAATTCCAAAGCGCTCATGGCTGCTTTAATTACATTATAAAAATGCGGCTTAGAGACATCCACTTTCTTAGCATTATGGCGAATTTTTCCCAAAAGCCCAATTTTTTCACCTTGCTTAACAGCCAAGACAAAACCTTGATGATTTTTAATTTTTAATTCTTTGACAAAATCCACTTGAACTAAACTGCAAATATATCTGTGACAGTCATAATAAAATTCTGCTTTCATAAAAAAGCACCCCTTTCTGCTACAGTCCCGCAGAATTATACCACGAAGAACGTTAAAACTCTAACAAAATATCTAAACCTATGGTGTGCATCGCTCGCCCTACCATAATTTTAAATGTATTCAATATCAAGAGTTGCTGCTAAAATTAATCAAAAATCAAGAATCTATCGCCGAGAATTGCCTTGTTTTCTGATATAAGCCCTGGTCAATCCGTAACGATAATAAGCTGTTTCTAAATCAATTATTTCATCTTTAACTTCAGATTCTAATTCAAACAAACTTAATTGAACCGGAGCCTTATTATTTCTCAGATTGTTAAATTTGCTCAAAAGTCTGGCTTCTAAATTTTGGTGCGATTCTAAATTGCCATCGGACAGAATATGATTAATTTGCAAATTAAACTCTTTGAGTTTGTGGCAAACTAAAAGAGTGCGGTGACAAGTAAGCGGGTCTTTTTCCGCACACATTAAACTAATTTTATAATTGGCTGCGCCTTTGAGCAAGCGCTGAATTCCTGCGGAAAATAGAGGAGTGGCTGCTATGCGATCGTACAAAGCTTTACCCCCTGTATCGTAACAGCTTAAATCTTTGGGCCTGGCGCCCAACTCTTTGCCTAAAAACACATATTTAATGCCAGCCGCAGACAGAGATGCGGCAACTTCAGGTTTATTAAAATGAGGTAAATAGCGGCCCAAAGGATGCGATCGCACGTCCGCAACCGCTGTAATTTCGTGTTTTTGCAGCAAAAAAACAAACGCTTCAATACTGTGATTGGAGTGTCCGATCGTCAATAATTCCATTTCTTCGAGCTTACTATTGATGCTGTGCCTTGCTGATGCAAGTTTTGGCAATTTGATTGTTTTAAGCTGCGGGTTTGTTCGCCAACTTTTGAATCAAAAGCTGCATGGCTAGCAGCATCAACCCCACAGATGCAAAAGCAAAAACGCCTCCGCCCAAAGCGACGATTCCCATGACTAATGTTCGTACAGCCGCCGCAATATTGATCGCAGTCGTATTGTCAGAATGAATCGGCTTGTTAGCAAAAGTTTGGGCGATCGACAAAGTTAGTGCGTACAAACCCGCCGCAAAGCCGCCCGCCATCAGCGAACCAGTTACGCAGCGCAAAACCGTAGGCGGTGAAGGAGATGCAGCCGCACTCTCCCCGCTAGAATTTACAGGTTGAGACGTAGAATTTGGATTAGTTAAATCAGCCATGGCGATTTGAGATTTTAGGTTTGAGATTTGAGACTTTTGGTTGATCAACCAAAATAAAAATCTTTGTTTCCTGAGATTTTATCAGTTCTTCGAGTTAAATAGACTCTGTGCAAAGTTAGATTCATTTTGACCGATCGCCCCCCTCGACATTTAACGGGCGAGCGCGATCGCACCATTTGCGAGTTACACCGTCGCAACCGACGCTTTTACATCATTTCCCTCAGAAAAAATCCGAATTCCAGTATTGCTAAACTTTGTTACCCAAAAATCCAAATCTGGAGAAGCGATCGCACTTTTCACCCGTTCCATAGCCTGCTGAGCCTGCTGTTGAGACTCGCACAGCGCAAACACCGTCGGCCCTGAACCCGACATCATCGTTCCCAAAACTCCCGCCGACTCAAAACCCTCCCGCAATTGCAACACCTGCGGGTACACGGGTAAAGCAACTTTTTCTAAATCGTTGTGCAACAATTGACCAATTTTCGATCGATCTTTTTGGGCGATCGCCGCCACCATCGGCCCCGAATGCAGCCGTTCCCGACGACAGTCCAAATCTTCTGGTGCACAATAGGAACTACTGAACTTTTGACGATAAGTTTGATACGACCACGCCGTAGAAATACTGAGATTGCGAAACTTCGCCAGCACCACGTACAACCCACCTAAATCAGGGAGTGGAGACAGTTTGTCCCCGCGGCCAGTTGCCAAAGCCGTACCTCCTGCAATGCAAAAAGGCACATCAGAACCCAAGGTTCCTCCCAACTCTTGCAACTCCGACTGAGTAAGTCCCAATTGCCACAGCAAGTCCATCCCGACTAACACCGCGGCCGCATTTGCCGAACCGCCGGCAAGCCCCGCCGCCACCGGAATCTGCTTGTGAATGGCAATCTCGACTCCGCCGTATTTTGCCAAAGCATCGGGGAATTGCTGCGCCAACA
Source organism: Microcoleus sp. BM001215392 (assembly GCF_036700185.1). Classification (NCBI taxonomy): domain Bacteria; kingdom Bacillati; phylum Cyanobacteriota; class Cyanophyceae; order Oscillatoriales; family Microcoleaceae; genus Microcoleus; species Microcoleus sp. BM001215392. The sequence continues at coordinate 11,328 of NZ_JAUBOJ010000195.1, forward strand.
AATCCGCCGCCCGGTAAGCCAGATTATTCTTATCCGGCGGGACTTGCGGGTGATCGCAGCGCACGCGGATCGTGTCCGTACCGATCGCGCGCAAGTCAATTCGATCGGTTAAATTTATGCTTTGAAGCACCATCGCCAGTTCGTGATATCCGTCCGGGCGATCGCCTATTATCTCCAAATACAGATTGATTTTTGCTGAAGCTAGTAGAGAATATGAACGCATAGGTGATTAAGCCGCAGGTGAAATAAACCCCTGGTTGAAATTAATTGATACCAGTCAGAGTCTATTTTCTCACAACTCAAAGGAAATATTATGCAGGAAATGTGGAAAACTTTTTTTAGTTCGGGGTCATTTATTCCCCACGGTCACTGCTATCTCTGGCAAACCAAGTTAGTCTGGCTCCACGTAGCCTCAGATTCAATAATTGCGATCGCCTATTTCTCGATCCCCATTACACTGGTTTACTTTATTTCCCAACGCGAAGATTTACCTTTTAACTGGATCTTTGCCATGTTTGGAGCCTTTATCGTCGCCTGCGGCATCACTCACATATTTGAAGTTTGGACACTGTGGCATCCTATCTATTGGATTTCCGGAACCATGAAAGCAATTACCGCCATAATTTCCTTCGCTACAGCCATACTTCTAGTAAACTTAATCCCTCAAGCCCTAGTCCTTCCCAGTCCCGCCCAGTTAGAACTAGCAAACAGCCTCCTACAAGCAGAAATAGTCGAGCGCCAGTCAGCAGAAGCTGCACTCAAAAAAGCTAAAGACGAGTTAGAAATTAGAGTAGAAGAACGCACCGCCGAATTAAAGATGCAAACTCAACATCTCGCCCAAACTTTATCAGAATTGCAGCAGACGCAATCCCAGCTTGTCCAAAGCGAAAAAATGTCATCCCTGGGACAATTAGTAGCTGGCGTCGCCCACGAAATAAACAATCCGATTAACTTCATTTACGGCAATATCGCTCCCGCAGCCAACTATATACAGAGTTTGCTGGAACTCACAGCCACCTATGAAGAAAATTACCCTAATCCCGAACCGGCAGTTAAAGAAAAGCTCAAATCAATTGATTTAGATTTTATCAAAGAAGACTTGCCAAAAATCTTAGTTTCCCTGAAAACCGGAGCCAACCGAATTCGCGACATTGTAAAATCGCTGAGGGTTTTCTCTCGGCTTGATGAAGCAGAAATGAAATTAGCCGACATCCACGAAGGTCTTGACAGCACTCTGATGATTTTGCAAAGCCGCATCAAACCCCACTCTAATTTTCCTGGCATTAAAATTATCAAAGAATACGAAGATTTGCCAAAAATAGAGTGCTATCCCGGACAGCTAAATCAGGTATTTATGAATATTATTGCTAATGCTATTGATGCTTTAGAAGAAGAACAAGAACAAGAACAAAAAGCAGAAGCAACAGAAAAACCAAATTCATCACTTGCAGCCAGTCAACCCGAGATCGGTACTATCAAAATTTATACTAAAATTTTAGAGAGCGAATGGGTTGAAATCCGCATTGCTAACAACGGAAAAGGCATCCCAGAATCGGCAATCAAGCAGTTGTTCGATCCTTTTTATACCACGAAAGCCGTAGGCAAAGGCACGGGGCTGGGTTTGTCGATCAGCTATCAAATTATTACAGAAAGACATCAGGGTGAATTGTTATGTATTTCCACACCCGGACAAGGTACAGAGTTTGCGATCAAAATTCCGATTAGCGTCACGCGGCTCACCCAGAGACAGGTTCTTTTTAGCAATCATACTTCGCCCAATCCGCCCAGAGAGAACTTGCTCATAACCAGCAACCAACCAGGAATTGCCATATAAGCGAATCCATTTCAGAAGCCATACTTAAGAGAAAAAACGCTGTGACAAATATCTGATAAGTAAGTAGGCGCTAATAAAACAAAGTATATTAAGTAATTTGACAATTACGCTTGATTTGTTCGTAGTGAGGGCTTTAAGCTGTTCTGCATTTAAACTGTAGGTCAAAAAATAATTAAACTCTTATGGGATGGCTTTGAGCAGCGTCCCGAATATGCAATTTAAATGCCGGACAGCTTAGCCCTTTTTTACAGGGATGGAGCCGATACCTACAAACCTTGAATTATTTACACC
>NZ_JAUBOJ010000196.1:0-13439 GCF_036700185.1 Microcoleus sp. BM001215392
CCCATGCCCTATGCCCCATGCCCATGCGTACCTCATCTTTCTGAGAAAGGCTATATATTTCTGGTCGCCCAACCCACAAATTCGTAGAAACCCGGTTTCTCGACACTCGCTGTAAATCTCAGAAACTGGTTTCTGTCTATATTTCTGGTCACCCAACCCAAAAACTCAAAGATGTCAAATGGCTTTTATAGTGGGAGCTTAAGAGCTCGCGTATTCGATGCGATCGCGAGTTCTTAAGCTCGCACTGTAAAAAAATGCTTTTTCCAATCAGATGCTCTCCCCATCCCCGACTCTCGTTAAGGGGTATAAATTAGGTTGAAGTAAATGCCGTTATCTTGCAGGTTGTCGCCTTTATCGCTAATTTTTATCAACCCAAAAGCGTAATCTAGACGCAGATTCACCCGCTGTATAGGTTCCCAAATGACGCCCAAACCCAAACCTGCTAAAAATGTTTGATTAGTTAATTTATTGGGATTGTTGGCAACGTTCCACACCGTACCCGTATCAAAAAAAGGAGCTAATTGAAGTCTGGGATTTCCCGCCGCATCGCGCTGCAAAGTAATCCGATCCTCGATAGAAACTCGGAAGCCGTTATCGCCAGAACGGACATTTTGGCGGTAGCCGCGCAAAGATTGTCCGCCGCCAATTACAAATTGCTGCGAAGGTAACAAGCTATTAGCTGACAACTGCAAGTCTGACTGCAAAATTAATAAATGTTTTTCATTCAATCGCTGTACTCGCTGCACTTGACCCAGCCAACTCAAAAACATTCCGTCAGGGACAGAACCTTCGTTTTGAGTAGCATCAAACAAGCTAGTGCCGATCGTGAATTGCGATCGCACGGCCCAAGCACCTTGGGGATCGCGCCGAATGTAGTCCTGTCCCAGCTTAATCGCAGTCGTAGTCGTGACACCATTGGAGTCAGGGCCCGAGCCGAATGGAGTCGGTATGCCGCCGACAAAAGTTCTGCTCGTTTGATAAGTAAGACCGGCAGATAAGGCAAATTCTTCGATCGGCGTTCTCCGCAGCGGCTGGCGGTAACTAACTTCAAATAAATGCGATTTCCCGGAAATGTCAAAAGTGTTAAAAGGTGCTTGTACGATACTGTTGCGGTTCGGGCCCGCCCTCAATTGCAAAGTGCCGTTCATCGCATTTAGCGGGATGCGATAGCTGAAATCGAAGACATCTGAATCGCCGAGCGATCGATAATAAGCACCCGCAAGTTCGTCGCCATTTCCTGTGACATTCCGGTGGCGCAAACTAACTCCCAATCTTTCAGAACCGACACTCGGAGGCGAGTAATTGTCAATGCTGAAACTAGATTGAAACGGATTAGCTTCCGTGACTCTGACAATCAGAATGCTCTCGCCTTCACGATCTCCAGCCCGCAGGCTGGCTTCTACATTGTCAAATAAAGGATCGACTCGCAGCAGCCGGAGTTGGTCTTCTAACGAAGCTGTGCTTAAAGGCATTCCGGCACCAAGTCGAATCCGGCTGCGGATGTAACTTGGATGCAATCTTTTTGTTCCTTCTACCTGAATGTCGCCCAGCTTGCCTTCGATCACTTGAATTTGGACTACCCCTGCGGTGATAGTTTGGGGCGGTAAGACGGCTCTGGTAGTGATGTAACCGCGATTGAGGTAAATTTCGGTAATTTTGTCGGCAATTTGTTTGAGCTGTTCTAGGGTGGCAGAACGACCCTCAAACGGCTTGACTAAGGCATTAATTTCGTCAGGGCTTAAGATTGTGCTGCCAAATACTTGAATTTTCTGCACCTCAACTACTGCATTCGGCAGCGTCTCGGGAACTGGCGAGGCGGGTTGGGGCGGTATATTTGGCGCCGCTTGGGGAGGTTCTGTCGAAGGCTGGGGGGCAGGTTGCAGAAATCGATCGCGATTTGGATCGGGTTGAGTCGGGGGCGGCGGCAGGTTGGGGGGCAGTCGATCGCGATTGGGATCTGGTTGAGTCCGTGAGGGCGGCTCGTTTCGGGGGGGCGAGGGTGAGTTTTGGGCTAAAATACTGCACTGTAGCTGGTTGTGACATTGTGGTTCGCTGTCAACCTGATGGTTTTGGGCAGCAGAGAGATTCTCACCGCAATCGGTTTGATTAATTGTCAAGCACAAATTGGGTTGATTCGCGATCGGGTTGTTTTCGGTAAAATCGGGGAGTTGATTTAAGTTTGTTACACTTTTTTCATCCTGCTTGTTCTCTAGTTTTTGCAGTGCTAATACTGGGTTCGCCCCAGTTGGTTCACCGTCAGCGGCGGCCAACTCAGAAATATCGTTTGTTTGGGATCTAGCTTGAGTGGCATAAAAACAGGCGAACCCGATTGCAGTTAGAAGTGAAATCCCCAGCCTAAATATTGCAATATTTGCACTCGGGCGCATAATTAATAATTTGTGTAAAATTAAGTTGGTTTGCTGCTTGACTATGCCAGTTTACCATTTAGTATTGGGCGCAATTTGACCACAAAAATTTCGGGAGTCCGGCTTTTGGGAACCAAGCCAGCTCTCCCTGCTAGTTAAGACAAAAATTTTAATCGATCGAGCCAGAGCCACCCAAAAACCTGCAACGCCACAAAAATCCTCAAAAATCCTCTGCTGCGGTGCCAAATACCTGCTCGCAACGCCAATTTTAGATACTTGCTGCTGGAGTCCAATTATTTTTGGGTTATGGGTGTTAACTCGCTGGGGACTAATGGTGCTTGGGAGATTTTTCCCAGTTCGACTGAACTCAACATTTCTGACCACTTGCTCGCCAAACTCGTATCGCTGGGAGACTCCACGCGCAATTGAGCTAGAGTTGCCAGGTACTCGTACCACAGACCTTGTTGCGCAAAGATGCTGAGCATAACGCGACGGTCGGGCGATCGATCCAACTCTGTTTTCACGGTTGGGGCGAGTGCGGTGCGGTTGATCCACCCAGAAACGAGAACTTCATCTCTATAGTTTTTAGCGCTGCATTTGATAGTAAAGTACCATTGATAGTTTTTTCCAACTTCCAGGGCTGGCGAGTTGCCGTCGGAACCGAGGCTGACGCTAACGACACCTGCACGGCTAGTTACCATCCGAAAACTTTTTTTGTATAGTGTTTTGTCCCTTTCGTCTGCTAACTCAAACTGAACTGTTTTGTCGATGGCGGCGGGAAGGTAGTAGAAAAATGTCGGTTTTGCTGATATCGTTTGCCCCATAGTTGATTGGGGAATCAATGCCGTTGTGGCAGAGGGGCATTCTAAGCCGCGGGTGCCTCCCCCTTCCCGCCTTCCGGGTACTCCCTGCTCTGGGGGTTGAAAGTTATTCCATGCAGCTCCTGATTGTTCGCTGCTAGGTCTGCTTCCGCTGAGTCCGGGGGGGTGAACAGCTTGCCTGTTGAGGGCTGCCTGCGGTGGATGGGGGCGGTGGACGCTGTTTTTGGGGCTGTTGAGAGCTTCTGCTGGTATTAACAAACCACCTACGACAACTGCCTCTATTAAGCAAATGGTACCGATGTTTAGAGCAGACTTCCAAGCCATGACGAACCTGCCTTGTGATGAACGTAGGAACTCGATCGCACGTTTTTATTCTACCCAAGGTTTTGACAGATATAGTAATCTGTTGTACTTAATTTCTATCTTCAGGCAGATACGATTACTTTAGCTGCTCTGACCAATATGGAATTCTGTGTAGCGTTTATCAGTGGTAGCTTAGTAGTTATACTTACTTGCATTCACGGCACCAGTTTGGGTTGAGCTTATCAAACCAAACTTTGACAAAGACTAATATTCCGGTTTTTTTAAGTCTCACCAGAGCCTACAACGAATTATTTTCGTCAAAAAAACCCGGTTGATGCGTCAGTCTTGGAGAGCGGGAACCTCAGCAATTTTGCTGGGAACTTCAAGCGATCGGCTACAAGTTACAACATCAGGTTTTCTGTACAATACTGGCAATAAATTTAGCATGAATCTCGATTCACCAGTTCTCTCAGACAAACAGCCTTCGAGGCAGCAGATGGTCAGACCGATCGGAGTCTACGCACTGCACGGCATTGCTTTTTTGGGAAATAGGTTGTTCGCTGTCGATCGCACCGAAGGGCTGCTATTGGAGATCGATCCCAAAACCGACAACACTACTGTTTTAAATCCTCATCAAACGGCTAAGTTTGCAGGCGCAACCGGGCTGGCTATTTCCGAAGATACTCTCTGGTTTTCGCGGGATGAAGATATTTGTTGCTGTCCGGGGGCAATTAGAGACGGAGAACTCGCTGAACTAAAACCGGAACATTTTGTTTCGCTTTCTTATCCGGCTGATGGGATGGCAGTTTGGAAATCTACGCTTTACGTGACTTGCCAGAGATTAGGCTATATTCTGGTTTTTGACTTGAAAACTGGTCGAGAAATTACTCGTTTTTACGCTCCCGGAATAGGAATAGAAAATATCACAGTCCGGGATGAGGAACTTTGGGTTTGTGACAAAACAGAGCAAACTGTCTACTGTTTGGAACGGGCAACAGGGGAAATTAAATATAGCGTTTTGACTCCCTTTGAGTGGCCTTCGGGTTTGGCTTTTCACAAGGATTCGGAGACCGGAGAAGAAGTTCTGTACGTGGCTTATGCCGGAGAAGAACTTTATATCCGCGATGACCCGAATTCGGAAGATCCTTTTCAGTTGACCAAGCGCGATCTTACTTTCATTCACCCTTTATATTTTCACTACAATGAGACGGAACGCTACGCTCTGTCAAACGGTTTTTTGATAGAAATGTCTTATGTGGAGGAACTGTCTCCTCTGGATGAGGTAGAAATCGAAAATTTGGAGTGGCGGATTGCTTTACCTTCGGAAACTCACCGACAAAAAGTCAGGAAAATTACGCCGATCGGAATGCCTTTTACAGAAGAAATTCAGGAAGGCGAACGGGTGGCGGTGTTTAAATTCGATCGCCTCCAAAAGGGGGAACGGCGAATTTTTGGCTGGAAGGCTTTGTTGGAAGTTCGCTCGATTAAGTATCAGTTGTCACCTCGGGATGTCGAAAAGATTCCGCAACTGTCGGCGGAGTTTGCAGCTAAGTATTTGGTAGACAATGATAATCTGGCGATGGATACGGAAATTGTGCGATCGGCTGCTGTGGCTGCCATTGGCTCAGAAACTAATATTCTGAGACAGTTACTGAGCATTCGCAACTTTGTTTACGACCAACTTTCTTACGGGATTAGACCTCACATTGATACTCCCGATATTGTACTGCGCCGCAACATCGGTTCTTGTGGCGAGTACGTGGGGGTATTGTTGGCTTTGGCTAGACTGAACGGAATTGCTTGCCGCACGATCGGGCGGTACAAGTGTCCGGCTTTTGCAGACAGAAAAAATTTGCCGCTGGAGCCGGATTTCAATCACGTTTGGCTGGAATTTTACATTCCCGGTTTTGGCTGGGTGCCGATGGAATCTAATCCTGACGACATTCAAGACAGAGGCCCTTATCCTTTGCGGTTTTTTATGGGCTTGGCTTGGTATCATGTAGAAATTGGCAAGGGAGTGCGGTTTCAAAGTCTCACAAGTGGGGGTCTTCCTTTGAAGAAGGAGGATGTTTCCGTGGGAAGTTTGGCAATTAATCATGTCCGGTTTACTATTTTAGAAGAGTTGCCCTAAGCAACAAGGAAGATGGAAGAACGAGAATTTTTATCCTCTGGGACTCTCCCAATCACAGAACACGTCCAGTACAATAATCGCAATCGGGTTCGATCGTTCCGATGGCAAATTCTCTGCTTCTTCTGAGGACTTGCCTTCGGAACGATCCGAGCCATTTGATTGCGGTTGTGCGATCGCCGAGCGTCTCAATTTAAATTTTGTCGGAGGGGTTGTGGAATTTTCTATTGCTAATTTTCTGGTTTTGGTAGCCTTTGTACTGTTGGTGACAGTGACTGGCGGTGTGGCTTATTTGACAGCCGTTGAGTGGCGCGATCGCAGGCGCTTAGATCGGGTTCAACGGAAAAAATAGTAGCTATTTGCTATTGACAAATTACCTTTTTTATGATGTAGAACAAGGCGACTCAACCGTGGCGCCTTGTTTTGTGATTGGGGCATCTCCGGCTTTGTAAAAAGCCTTTTTTTTGATTGACTGCGATCGTTTCAATAGCTTCTAGGCCGAGCTAAACCAATACTATTGAATTAAGACAGCCTGGGTAAAACACTATGAAAAATAGATCCGGAGATTGCTTTCATCTCATATCCAGTCGATTACCATCACAAAAATCGATCGCACGTGCGGTTAATCGAGCGGACACGAGCTCATCTCACCGCGCTTCCAAGAGCATTCCTGTCTGCGGACAAACCGTAACAATCGCGGATTGTGCAATAAGTATATTTTCAGCCGGGACATTGTTAAAGAATCTATCCATTCGCCAACTGGCGAACATAGCAAAAAGCCCCCGTTATTTCGGGAGCTTAAGAACTTGCGGCAAAAAACAGAGATTTCTATTGCACTTTAGGGAATGACTTGTGAGGGCTTGCGACAGCAGCTTTGGGAATATCCATCACAGGCGCATTCACCCCAAGCATCAAATCATTGGGATTGACAATCTCCACCACAGGCTCGTTCAAAGCCACAATTAAACGGTCAGATTCAGCAGTCTCGGGCGATCGAGCAAACTCAGGAGCAAAGAAGTGACGCCCGCCAGCGACACCAGACACCACCGCAACCAACAAAGCTGCGATCGCACCTCCACCAAAAACCCAAGTTTGTTTCGACTTGCGTTCCACCCGCCGCAAAACCTTCGCCGCCAAATCCTGTGCAGATTGTTGCGAAGCCGGCACCGGCATTGACGCAAAGCCCTGCTGCATCATCATCAGCCGCGAGTACAAACGCTTTGTAGTGGGGTCATTTGTCAGCCATTCCTCAACTTGCCGGCGTTCTGCGGCCGTCACTTCGCCGTCGATGTAAGCACTGAGCAATTCAAAACGATCGCGCATCATAGTAGTTACATTGCCTTGGGGAGAATCGTGGTGAGTTTGATGTTGGGCGAGCGAATCCCCGAGACCTTGCTGATTCTGATTGTTATCCGACTCAAAGTTATAATTCATATTTCACATCACTTACTCAAATTAGGGGAAGCACCGCTCGTTATTACGATAATTTACTGCTTATTTATATTGTAAAATAGAAGCTTTGACATCACAGCAAACTTCATCAAATCTTCTCGATCCTGCTCTCAAATCACTGTTGCTAATTGCCGTCGAGATATTTTTGCAATTGCAACTGTAGTCTTTGGCGGGCTCTGGCAATTCTCGACTTGACCGTTCCCAGAGAAACTCCGGTCATTTCTGCTATTTCCTCATAGGCTAAACCTTCAATTTCTCTGAGCACAATTGTCGTGCGGAATACTTCTGGCAAATCAGAGATTGCCACTCGCAACTGGTCGTAAAACTCTCTAGTAGTCAAATCTTCGTCTGGCCCGGGACTGTCGGCCGCAATTTCCCAGTCAATCTCCCCGTCTTCGAGAGCATGAGGTACGTCTAGCGACAGCGGAGTTCGCACCCGCTTGCGCTTGCGCAACTCATCGTAAAACAAATTAGTGGCAATGCGGCTCAGCCAGCCCCGAAATTTCACCGGCTCTTGCAAGCGGTTAATATTGCGGTAAACTCGAATCCAGACTTCCTGAGCCAAATCAGCTCGGTCTTGCCAGTCAGGAGCCAAGTGATAGAGAACCCTGTCTACGTGGGACTGATAGCGTTTCAACAGTTCTGCAAAGACAGTACCCTCAGGTCGATTGCCTTCCTGACACCGCAACACTAAGTCATAATTAGATAGTTTTTCGGCTGGCAATTGCACTCTTTGAACGGTCGCCACAACCGCAGACCAGGACAGGGAAATAAAGTCACTCATGGGTGGAATTGGCTCGTGTAACATTCCACAATTTTTGACGCTGCCGACTCGCCATCGGTTCCCGCACTTGGAAACCGCGATCGTCGGCTCCTCTAATCATACAGTTAATCACCCCGCCGAAAAACCGATATCACCCCAGGGCTAGAGTCGTGGAGAACCAAATTTTAGACCCAATGACCGACTTTCTTCGACTGCACGAAAGGCTGGATCGAAGGCAAGTGCTAACTTGACAAGTCGCGAGGGGGCAAAACTCGCGCTGAAACTCCTCAATTCCTCGGCAGCGCAGAGTAAATCTCAAGTCCCAAATCGACAGACTGCTGACTTAATGCCCCACAACTTCGCACGCTCCAATACTAACCCAACTGCTAGAACCGTCTGCCCAATGTTCTTTTTTCCAAATCGGTACATTGTGTTTGAGCGTATCTATGGCGTACTGGCAAGCTGCAAAGGCTGAACCCCGGTGAGGACAGCCCACAGCCACGATGACGCTGATTTCCCCCACCCGCAAATGTCCGACGCGGTGATGAATCGCCACGCGATTGACATCGACCCACTGGCGGCGGATTTCTGTAGCGATTTGCTGGAATACTCGCACAGCCATCGGTTCGTAGGCTTGATATTCTAGGGAAACTACAGCTTGACCGTCTGTTTGGTTGCGGACTGTACCGCTCATCAATACCACAGCTCCGTTAGCTGGGTCGTCTGCCAAAGTATAGATTTCCTCTAATGACAAAGGTGCTAGTGTAATCGCGAAGCTGTCTGATTCATGGCGTTGAGGAATTGTGCCGATCGAGAGTGCAGAAACAGAGTTCATTGCGAAACAAGTGGTGTTGGAGAACTCGATCGATCTTGACACAAATCAACTGGCACGCGCCGATCTGATATCTCGCTCAGTCATACACAAATCTCTATCTTTAGCAATATGCCGATCGCCCCTAAGTGATATACCACTTCGGTAAGGTGCAATATAATTCGCCGGAACCAAATCAACAACGCGGTTAAAGATCAGCAGCCGGCTCGGGCGATCGGCATATAGCCGATCGGAGTGTAGCAAATCAAAAAGCAACTGAACTAAAACAAGTGTCATTCCCCAATCTCCCTTGCAATCTCCACCCGCAAATAACTGCTGCATTCCCTGTTTCAGGACACAGTTAAGTTTGATTTTTCCATCCTAATTATCCAGGAAGCTCAAATTTTTACCAAGCGATGTAAACTTTATTTTTTTTTTTGTTCCGGAAAGCTACTTCAATGACATGATGTACTTGTGCAGGATTCAGCCCCATGGGCAAATACTTGAGAAAAGCAACACGCTAACCCCGGGTTCTGGCTTTTCTGAGATATAAGTTAATGGTTTGGGTTGTCAATCGAGGTTTTGACCTCAGCCTGCACCAAAAAATGTTAACAACAATCACGAGGAAACTATGGAAGCACTAGCATTGAGCCACTCTTTTGTTGCTTATGAATCTCCAGAATCCGAGCTCCAACTGGAATTGAAAATTCCTAAATCGGCAGTGATAGGCGTTGCAGGTATGGCAGTAGCCCTGTCAGTTCTGAGTGTCAGTGGCGAAGCCCAAGCAAGTTGCCACTACAAGCGCTGCGGCGGCGGTCACCACCGTAGCAGCTATAGCGAAGTTGCCACCAACGGCGGCCGACTGAATATCCGCCACAGGCCGAATGGCTGTTCTCATGTCATCGGTAAGTTGTATGACGGAGACAATGTGGCATTGAGCGGTCGCTACAGACACGGCTGGGCGCAACTCAAAGGTGGCGGTTGGGTGTCTACTGCGTGGCTCGACTAATTCTTAACTAGAACAATTTACATTTCTAGAAAGAGTTTTAATCGTTACCAAGCCCAGCTTGGTAACGATTGTTTTAAAGAGGCGTTTGATGCTGAAAATCATCGAAGATCCGAAATTAATCACCCACAGCTAACAACCTAAACTTTACCGCCGCCGATCAGATACAGTAAGGCCATCCGCACCGCTACGCCGCTGGTAACTTGCTGAGAAATCAGGCTAAATTGGGGGTCGTCCATCAAATCCGAGCTAATTTCTACGCCGCGGTTAACCGGGCCTGGGTGCAACACCTTCACATCCGGCTTGCAGAGTTTCAGCCGATCGCGCGTCACCCCATACAAAGAATGGTACTCTCGTAAACTCGGCAGCAAATGCTGGCTCATCCGTTCCTTTTGCAGCCGCAAAGTCATCACAAAATCAGCATCGGCCAAAGCAGGTTCAAGCTGCCAGTGCAAAAATAACTTACCTTGACTAACATCGCCGCACTCAGCAAACAACAGCGGCAGCAAAGTCGGCGGCCCGGCCAAATGCACCTCGGCCCCGGAAGCTGTCAGACTCCAAATATTAGACCGAGCCACCCGGGAATGCAAGATATCCCCGACCACAGCAATTTTTTTGCCCGCTAAAAGTTCCAGGCGGGGACGCTCGGGATCTAACAGAGAACAGATAGTAAATAAGTCTAGCAAACCTTGGGACGGGTGTTCGTGCTGGCCGTCTCCAGCATTGAGAACGCTGACTCTCGAACCCAAGCGGTCGAGGGACGAAGCAATGGTGCTGGGAACTCCGGCTTGTTCGTGGCGGATCACCATCAAATCTGTTCCCATCGCCAGATAAGTCTTAGCCGTATCGAGAATCGTCTCCCCCTTGGTCAGAGAAGAACTTCCGGGTGTAAAATTTAGGGTATCCGCCGACAGCCGCTTCGCCGCCAACTCAAAACTGTTGCGAGTCCGGGTAGAAGGTTCAAAAAACAAATTCGCCACCACTTGACCCTGCAACGCAGGTACTTTCTTGGTGCGGCGACCGAGTACCTCCCGAAAACTCGCTGCGGTTTGCAGCACCGTGTCGTATTCGTCGGAAGTAAAATCAGCCAGAGTGAGAATGTGTCGCCTTTTCCAAGTCATACAATTTTAAATTTGAGATTTGAGATGAGACTGAATGATTATGGATGATCCGTTGGCCACTAATCTGCTGTACCCCAGAAGGGGGAGCAGAGAATGTTCGAGCATCGACAGTCGCGGAGGTTGCGACCAACAGTATCCAACAAATTTTTACCACCTTTGCGGTTAATAGAGCTATAATTAGTTGGTGTAGCTCAGACAACACTCAAACAGCGAACCCAGCCTAAAAGCTGAAAAAAGTGCGGTTTAGACTCCCGAAAGCAGAAATGAAGCTTTCGCCAGCGATCGAATAGTAGTTGCAGTTTCACCCAAACCAGCCTTGTCAAAAAATCAGTTTTTGACCGCGATGTTATCTGCCACTGTGTGGAAAAAATCGAGGTAGGAAATCTCCCACCGCCGATCGATCGCTCCACAGCATATCGTGTGACATTTTAAAGATGATTAATTCTTTGAAGTCGGTCTTGACTCTTCAGTCCTACTTATAGGCCCTTGTCAAAACGAACTGTGTTAAGATACAAGTTGAATATGTAGCTTCCCGACAAAAATCTACACGTATCTTGGCGAGACTGTTCTTGGCGAAACTGCGGTAAAAAGTAAGAGCTGGGAAGTGGTAATTACACAAGATTTAAACAATTCAAGAGGTATTATGAGCCAGCAGGTTATACAGCCGATGGTTAAGTTCCAGCGTCAGGTGCATTCTCTCGTCACGTCTGACATTATCAAGCCGACAGACAGCATTTGGAAAATAGCTCTGCTTTACGGCGACGAATGGCCTTACTGGAAACAGCAACTCCTAGAGTTTGATTTTTCTATGCAAGACCCCGTAAGTGAGTTGATAGCTGTAGAAGCTTGGGACGAGGAATAACCGCAGAGACTCAGGACTTCGGTATGGGGAAGAAATGAATCGGGCGATCGGCTGGGAGTGTGTGAACTACCCACCGTCAAGCGGAGTACCGCTATGACGGGGGCTTCTCCCGACCACATCCACCGCCACCACAGTAGTAGACACGGGAGGCCATACTGTTTTGGTCTTACATAGCCTTGGCTGAGCAATAACGCTGGTTCCCAACGTCAACAAGCGCAAGCCTTCATTTTTGATATTTATCGCCGCGTTGATGTCTCTGTCGTGTCGATTGCCGCAATGGACACAATCAAATTCACGTACCGACAGAGACATATGAGGCAGTGGTTTCAAAGTGTCAGAGCAAAGATGAGTAGATGCAAAAAATCGACCTATTTCTAAATACACTTTGCCTACCATTTCAGCTTTGTACTTGAGCATGGTACAAAACATTCCCCAGCCAGCATCAGATATCGCTTTAGCTAGGCAATGGTTTTTAACCATGTTTCTCACTGCCAGATTTTCTACCACTATGACGAAAGTTTTCGTCTACTATCTTGCGCGATAGTTTATGTAGAAAATCTTCACGGACTGCTTCGTAAAACTTACCCAAACTTAACTAAAGCCATCTTTAGCTACAATTTCGAGTTCACTTCCTGCGCTATTGAGTGGTCGGCCATCCCAAGGTAAGCAAGCTATCCCCCTGGCTGCCGAGGGTTCCCAATTCAAAATATTTAAACTAGCATTCAAATCGCGGTCGAGCGACAAGCCACAAGCAGGACAATCGTAAGTCCGAATGCTTAGTGGCATATCTTTTTTCTGCCCGCAATTGGCACAAATCTTAGAACTGGGAAACCATCGATCTACCAGGACTAAGCTCGCTCCATACATTTTGCATTTATACTCTAACTGTCGCCTGAATTCGTAAAAACCTAAGTCGGATATTGCCCCAGACAGCTTGTGATTTGCCAGCATTCCGCTGACATTCAAGTCTTCAATCTTAATTCGCCAGAAAGTCTGGGCTAAGTAAGTCGTCAACTTGTGAAGGAAGTCTTTACGAATGCAGGCTATCCGCGCGTGAATTTTGCGGATTTTGTCGTAGGTTTTGCGTTGGTTGTTAGAACCTTTCACCTGCCTTGATGCTTGGCGCTGTAACCGTGCCAGCTTGGTTTTCGCTTGTTTTAGGGGTAGGAGCGCATCAAACACTTGATTGTTTGACAGGGTGGCGAAGGATTTGACACCTATGTCAATTCCTACAGAACTTTCTCTTTGTCGCATCGGTAAACGTTGGGCATCAACACAGAAAGAGACGAACCAGCGATTTCCTTCTTTTGAGAGCGTGAAAGTCTGAGAAACCAAACTGCATGAGAGTGGCTCGTGCAATCGGAACGTTCCAAGTGTGGGAATTTTAATAGTCCTGCCGACACTTAACAAAACTTTGCCGTTTGACGAATCAACCGTGAATGATTGACCGTCACGGCGGCTGACAAATTTTGGATGACCGGCTTTCCCCAAACGATATCTCGCAAACGCATGACTCAAGTCAATCAAAGCGTTTTGGTAAACACGAGAAGACAACTGATTCATCCAAGCACATTCAGGTTGTTTCTTGACGTAGTTAGTGAGAACTTTCTTGACTTCGTTGATGACCTTTGAGTCGGAAAACTCACCTGCACCGTACATTTGGACTCGCAGGCTCAAACCCATGTTAAATACCACGCGCCGAAATCCTGCGTGTTTTGCCATCAAGGTCGCTTCTTGATTATTCAATTTGAGGTTCTTCCTTACTTACTATGCTAAATCAATAGTTAAAGCCGTTAAATCAACTTA
>NZ_JAUBOJ010000197.1:0-3109 GCF_036700185.1 Microcoleus sp. BM001215392
CAATAACCAATAACCAATAACCAATAACCAATAACCAATAACCAATAACCAATAATCAATAACTAATAACCAATAACTAATAACCAATAACTAATAACCAATAACTAATGACTCTAAAAACAGTTTTATTTGATTTTAATGGCGTTATCATTAATGACGAGTCGATTCACGAGAAAATTATCGATCGCCTGATGCTTGATGAAAATCTCCAACTCAAACGCGGAGAGTTTCGAGAAGTTTGTTTGGGAAGGAGCGATCGCACTTGTATTACCGACTTGCTGAAGCGCCGAGGACGATATCTCACAGAAACATACCTCGATCGCTTGCTGCGTTGCAAGGCCCAAGCTTATCAGGAAACAATCAATAGTTTGGAAACATTGCCCATTTATCCGGGTTTGGCAGAATTTATTGACAAAATTCGGGTTTCCGGCATGAAAATGGCGGTAGTTAGCGGGGCAATGCGATCGGATATAGAATTGGTGTTAGAGCGATCGGGTTTGGCTGCCAACTTTGAGTTAATTGTCTCTGGCGACGACTCGATGCTGAGCAAACCTGAACCCGACGGCTATCTGTTGGCGGTGGAACTTCTCAACCAGAAATATCCTGCTTTTAACTTACAAGCGATCGAGTGTTTGGCTGTAGAAGACTCTTTTGCGGGGATAGAAGCGGCGAAAAAAGCGGGGATGCAGGTAGCGGGAGTGACTCACACTTACCCGTTTCACATGATCCAGCGCCAAGCTAATTGGACGGTGGATTATTTTGCTGATTTAGAGTTAGACAGAGTGGCCCAACTTTGCTCGATCGCTCCCACGGAGCCTGCTGCATAAAAGACTTGACGTTTTTAGCAGTTGCGTGCTAACGTAGTTGACGGTTTGCAAAATAAAAAGCAAATGCGACCTGTAAGCATTTTAGATTCGGCAATCGGGCATCTAAAATGCTAAAAAGAAAGTCAATCAGGGGAATTAGCTCAGTTGGTAGAGCGCTGCGATCGCACCGCAGAGGCCAGCGGTTCGAGTCCGCTATTCTCCATATATCACTAGACAGTTGAGAGTGGGCAGTTGGCAGTTGGGAGTTGGCAGTTGGCAGTTGGCAGTTGGCAGTGGACAGTTGGCAGTTGCAGAGTAGGGGAATCAAACCATTTATACTGGACGGGTATCGGCTCTATTGATTCAGGTTATTTATGTCCGCGCGGGATGTGGCGGTTGTTATATTTGTAGAAAGGGCGATCGGCATCTGCTTTGATATTTGGCTGTGAGTTTGCGATCGACCCGGTTGCTGCCACCCTTTTTAGCATCAATCACGTCTTTGCCTACAAAAACCGGGTTTCTAACTTTAGACAGACTGCTGAAAAGACGTACCTAGGTTAATAAACCTGATTTTTAGCGCAGTTACTATCAATCCCCACAAAACATTGAATTTGTCAATCAATAATAAGTTTTGTATCTAAACGTACAACACTCTTGTGAAGCTAGTCTTAATATCAAGTCGCTATATGTTATTATTTTCAATCATCTGACTGAACTATTTAAGAGTAACAACAAAAAATGACAAAGCGATTCGATCGGCGGAAATTTCTTTTATACAGTTCTGCTACCCTCACATCAAGTTTATTTCTAAAAGCTTGTAGAACTCCCACTCCAACCGCAACCCCAGCCGCTTCTCCAACCGGAACTACACCAACAGCAGCACCAGCAGCCAGCAGTGGGAACACGATCAAAGTAGGAATTTTACATTCCTTGAGCGGCACAATGTCAATCAGCGAAAAAAGCGTTGTCGATGCCGAACAATTAGCGATCGAAGAAATCAATAAAGCTGGCGGCGTCCTGGGAAAACAAATCCAAGCAATAGTAGAAGACGGCAACTCAGACTGGCCGACTTTTGCCGAAAAAGCCAAAAAATTGATCGATCAAGACAAAGTTGTCACCGTCTTTGGCTGCTGGACATCTGCCAGCCGCAAAGCAGTATTGCCAGTATTTGAAGAAAAAAATCATATGCTGTGGTATCCCGTACAATACGAGGGTCAAGAGTGTTCCAAAAACATCTTTTATACCGGGGCGGCGCCTAACCAACAAATCGAGCCAGCCGTTGACTGGCTGCTAGAAAATAAAGGCAAAAAATTCTTCTTAGTCGGGTCTGACTACGTTTTTCCCCGCACTGCAAATACGATTATCAAAGCACAGCTAGCAGCCAAAGGCGGCGAATTAGTTGGGGAAGATTACATTCCTTTGGGCGGTACCGAAGTCACGCCAATTATTACTAAAATCAAGGCAGCTTTGCCCGATGGTGGCGTCATTTTCAATTCGCTCAACGGCGACAGCAACGTCGCATTTTTCAAACAGTTGCAGGGTGCAGGTTTGGGCCCGGACAAATATCCGTCAATGTCCGTCAGTATTGCCGAAGAAGAAGTAAAGGCGATCGGTTTAGAATATCTCAAAGGTCATTACGCCGCCTGGAATTACTTCATGACTGTGGAATCTCCCGCTAATAAAAAATTTGTGGAAGCTTTCAAGGCAAAATACGGCAAAGAGAGAGTGACCAACGACCCGATGGAAGCAGCTTACATCATGGTTTACCTGTGGAAGCAAGCCGTCGAAAAAGCAGGAACACCAGACGATTTGGAAAAAGTGCGGGCAGCAGCTTTGGGTCAAACTTTTGACGCCCCGGGTGGCAAAGTAACGCTGGAAGCTAACCATCACCTTTCTAAATTTGTGCGGTTGGGCCAAGTGAGAGAAGATGGTTTGTTTGAAATCACTTTTGCTACGCCAGAAGCAGTTAAGCCGGTTCCTTGGAATCAGTTTGTCGCTGAAACAAAAGGCTTTTCTTGCGATTGGTCAGACCCCGCAAAAGGTGGCAAATTTAAGGCTCCATAAGTAGTAGGGTGCGCACTGCGCACCTTATCGTTAGATATAGCAGGTAATATGGATTTGTTCCCTTTAAGCTGTCGCGCATTTAAATTGTATATTCATGGCGGGCGGGACGCCCAACCCCTACTCCCGACAATAGTTTGATTGTTTTTGACCTACAATTCAAATGCAGAAAAGCTTAGTCCTATGCAGCAGGAATTACCCAAGTTTTCAATTTTTACGCTATTTTTAGTAGCATCTGTGCG
>NZ_JAUBOJ010000197.1:3209-13420 GCF_036700185.1 Microcoleus sp. BM001215392
CAGTGCGCACCCTACAAGTAGTAGCATCTGTGCGCAGTGCGCACCCTACAAGTAGTAGCATCTGTGCGCAGTGCGCACCCTACAAGTAGAGTGTTTGTGTAAGTCCTAATGTAAGTAAAACCTGCCTCTACCTTAAATATTAGATAAAAATAGGAGGAAAACAAGTGGCGATATTGGACGGTTTATTTAACGGCATTAGCATCGGCGCTGTTTTGCTGATTGCAGCCTTGGGATTAGCAATTATTTTTGGGCTGATGGGCGTGATTAATATGGCTCACGGCGAGTTGATGATGTTGGGGGCTTATACAACTTTTGTAGTGCAGAATGTCTTTAAAGGTATCGGAGGATTTGCCTTTGAAACTTATATTTTATTTGCGATTCCTCTAGCTTTTTTAGTGGCTGCACTGGTAGGATTAATCCTCGAACGAGGGGTGATTCGCCATCTCTACGGGCGGCCGCTAGAAACTCTGCTGGCGACGTGGGGCGTAAGTTTGATTTTACAGCAGTTTGTCCGCAGCGTCAGTTGGGTGCTGGTAACGGGAATTGCGGTGTTTTGTTTGCTGTTTTTTGGCGGCTTGCAGGTGCTGAAACGGCGATCGGATTTCGATCGCACTCGCAGCACATTTACCGCCATAATTTTACCTTTATCTTTGGCTATTTCCTGGGCGGTGAGCGCATTTTTAGGGGAAACTTACAAACTAGCAGTAACTCAACCTTGGTTTGGTTCTCAAAACGTTGATGTGACAGCGCCTGCATGGTTGCGCGGCGGTATCCCGCTGGGAACTTTTCAATTACCCTACGCCCGACTTTTTATTATTGCGCTGACAGGCATTTGTTTGGCGGGAATTTACGTATTTTTGCAAAAGTCTGTGTGGGGATTGCGGATTCGGGCTGTGACGCAAAATCGCAGCATGAGCGCTTGTTTGGGAATTCCTACCGAACAAGTAGATGCGCTGACTTTTGCTTTGGGTTCGGGGTTGGCTGGTGTCGCTGGCTGCGCGATTAGTTTGATTGGTTCGGTAGGGTCAAATACCGGACAAAATTATATAGTCGATACCTTTATGGTGGTGGTTGTGGGCGGTGTGGGCAAGATTATGGGGAGTGTAGTTGCTGCAATGGCGATCGGCACTGCAAATTATCTCATAGGTTCGGGAACACTAGCATTAATGTTCGCTCCTGTCAAGCCATTAGCTGATTTTTTCACATTTTTCGCCACTACCAGCATGGCAAAAGTTATGGTATTCGCCTTAATTATGGCTTTTCTGCAAGTGAAGCCGGGCGGAATTTTTCCGCAAAAAGGACGGACTGTTGAGAATTAACAACTACAGCTTTGAGCGCCCAAAAAATGAAGAACACACACCAAAAGGCTCTGCTAAAAGAAGTGGCAATTGTCGGAGCGATCGCCCTAATTGCGATCGCGATCGTCCCAGGGATACTTCCTGACGCTCGTCTCAACCAATTAGGCCGATTTTTAGCACTAGCGATTGCAGCCCTCGGTATAGACTTAATCTGGGGATACACGGGTTTGCTCAGTCTGGGACACGGCGTATTTTTTGCGATCGGCGGCTACGCATTCGCCATGCACCTAAAACTGCAAATTCCCGCAAACGCCAGCAGTCAACTACCCGAATTTATGAGCCTCTACGGCGTCACCGAACTACCTTGGTTTTGGCAACCATTCTATTCATTTCCCTTCTCAGTCGTTGCAATATTCCTCATCCCCGCCATCTTGGGCGGACTTTTAGGTTACTTAGTATTCCGCAATCGCATTCGAGGCGTTTACTTTTCAATTCTCACCCAAGCAGCAACAATTGTATTTTTCAACTTCTTTAACGGCCAGCAAAAACTGATTAACGGCACCAACGGACTCACCGACTTTAAAACCCTGTTTGGAGCCACAGTCAACAGCAGAGATACTCAATATATTTTCTACATTCTCACCGTACTATTTCTAGCAGCAACATACGCCCTGTGCCGCTGGCTGACAAGCGGGCGTTTCGGACGCTTGCTACTAGCAATTCGCGACGACGAAGTGCGGCTGCGTTTCTCCGGCTACAATCCCACAGGATACAAAGTTTTAGTATTTGCCATATCCGCCGGTTTAGCCGGAATAGCAGGCGGATTATTCACCGTACAAACTGGAATTATTTCGCCGAAAGCGATGGATATTGCATTTTCAATTGAAATTGTAATTTGGGTAGCAGTCGGAGGTCGCGCCACATTATCCGGAGCAATCTTGGGAGCATTGCTAGTCAACTTTGGCAAAAGTTTCTTGAGCGAACAATTTCCAGAATTCTGGCTGTTTTTCCAAGGCGCGCTATTCTTAATAGTAGTCACAGTCTTGCCAGACGGCTTAGTCGGATGGCTGCAAAATCATGATTTTGAACACATCCGCCGCTTGTTCAGAAAACCGAAGTACGCATCTACTTACCCCAGCCTAGAACAAGACCCCGAAGTGCAGCACGAAAAAGAAGAACTTGAACATTGAGTGCTAAATTAATTATCTAGCCTATGATTGCGGATTATCCAGTAAAGATTTTGTAGTAAAATACTCAGTTATTTAACTTTAGGGAAACATATGGCAGATATTATTGACTACAAAATCTACGGCGACGATTTGCAGCTCATCGAGATTGAACTCGACCCCAAAGAAGGCGTCAGGGCCGAAGCTGGAACCATGACATACATGGAAGGCGACATCCAAATGCAAACATCCACAGGCGGCGGCCTATTTCAAGGTTTCAAACGGATGCTGACAGGAGCGGGTTTTTTCATTACCACCTTTGTCAACAGCGGAAATCGCAAGGCCAAGGTAGCTTTTGCCGCCCCGTATCCGGGTAAAGTAATTCCCCTTGATTTAGGCAAACTTGGCGGTAAATTTTTGTGTCAAAAAGACTCATTTCTCTGTGCGGCTAACGGGATTGAAATTGAGGTAGCTTTCACCAAGCGGCTGGGTGCCGGTTTCTTTGGCGGAGAAGGCTTTATCCTGCAAAAATTACAGGGTGACGGGCTAGCTTTTGTTCATGCGGGAGGAACAATAGTTGAGAAAAATTTGGGAGTTGGCGAAGTGTTGCGGGCGGACACTGGTTGTTTGGTCGCGTTTGCGCCGACTGTAGATTACGATATTCAGTTTGTGGGCGGGTTTAGAAATGCTTTGTTTGGCGGCGAAGGTTTGTTTTTGGTCAAGCTAACGGGGCCTGGTAAAGTGTATTTGCAAAGTCTGCCGCTCTCGAAGTTGGCTGAGCGAATTATGGCTGCAATGCCAACTGCAATTCCGAGCAGTTCTAGCAGTTTTAACTTAGAATAAACTGGCTGTAGCGTGAGTCAGCTAGCAGATTTTTGGGCGTATCCAGAGACTATTGGCTGACGCACCTGACCAGGAAGTTCAAAAGGCGATCGGTTTTTATTCATTAGTGAGTTAACTGCTAATTATGAATGGAAAAGTATTAGAAATAGAAAATTTGACTGTTAGCTTTGATGGCTTTAAAGCCATCAACGGTTTAAATTTTAGTATGGATGCGGGCGAACTGCGAGTGATTATTGGGCCCAACGGTGCGGGGAAAACAACTTTTCTCGATTCAATTACCGGGAAGGTGCAGCCGACAGAAGGGCGTGTGTTATTTAAGGGAAAAAATTTGCGCAAATTGTCGGAATATCAGATTGCTCGTCTGGGTATTGGCCGCAAGTTTCAAACGCCGCGAGTTTACTTGAATTTAACGCCGCGCGAAAATTTGGAACTATCTTGCAACCGAGATAAAAATGTCTTTCCCACTTTGTTTAAGCCTGCTCCTGTTGCTGAAAAACGTACAGTTTCTGGGTTGTTAGAAACAATTGGTTTGGTGAATAAAGCTGATCTTTCGGCTGGTTTGCTTTCTCACGGGGAGAAGCAATGGCTGGAAATTGGGATGTTGGTGGCGCAGTCTCCTGATTTGTTGTTGGTGGATGAACCTGTGGCGGGTTTGACTGATGAGGAAACGGTTTTAACTGGAGATTTGCTGGTTTCGCTGGCCGAAAGTCATTCGGTGTTGGTGATTGAACACGATATGGAGTTTGTGCGGCAAATTGCTCAAAAGGTGACGGTGCTGCATCAGGGTGCGGTTTTGTGTGAGGGAACGATGGATGAGGTGCAAAATGACGATCGCGTAATTGAGGTATATTTGGGAAAACCTGAAGAGTAAGAAGTTCGGCAACGAAGCCGTGTACGGGATGTAACGGATGTAACGGATTACCGATTACTAATTACTAATTATCAAACATATGCTGCAAGTTTCTGATTTGAATGTTTATTACGGCGAAAGTCACATTTTGCGGGGTGTCGATTTAAGTGTTAATGCGGGGCAAATGGTTTGCTTGATCGGCCGCAATGGTGTGGGCAAAACTACTATGCTAAAAACGATTATGGGGTTGCTGCAACCGCGCAGCGGGACTATTGCTTTTGGCGGACAATCTATTGCTTCTAAGTTGACTCACCAGCGGGCTAAGTTGGGGATTGGTTACGTGCCTCAAGGGCGCGAAATTATTCCGCGTTTGACTGTGAAAGAAAATCTATTGTTAGGTTTGGAAGCGAAACAAACTATGACGAAAAATCCTGAAGTTCCTGATGAGATTTTTGAGTTATTTCCGGTTTTGAAGACTATGCTCGATCGCATGGGGGGCGATTTGAGCGGGGGACAGCAGCAACAGTTGGCGATTGCTAGGGCTTTGATGGGTGAGCCGAAATTGCTGGTTTTGGATGAACCGACGGAGGGGATTCAACCGTCGATTATTTTGGATATTGAGGCTGCGGTGCGTCGGGTGGTTGCGACTCGGGGAATTTCGGTTTTGTTGGTGGAGCAGCATTTGCATTTTGTGCGGCAAGCTGATTGGTATTATGCTATGCAGAAAGGTGGCATTGTGGCTTCTGGAAGCACTAGGGAGTTGAGCGATGAGGTGGTTCAGAGGTTTCTGGCTGTTTGAGTAGGGTGCTTATGGCGCACCTTACTTTATTGATTTTTTCTGCCGTCGGGCATTGTGGTGCCGGCCATGCTGGCTCGATCGATACTAGCGCCATCTATATTAGCATTCCGCAGGTTCGCATTTGACAGGTTGGCGTCTCTGAGGTCGGAAAATCGCAAGTCTGCACCGTCTAAATTGGTTCCTGTCAAGTTGGCTTTTCGGAGGTTGGTGTTGCTGATTCTCGCTCCGATTAATTCGGCGCCGCTTAAATCTGTGCGAGCCATATTGGTGTTGACAAAATCTGATATCTCGAAGCGGCTACCGCTGAGGTTGGCGTCTGAGAAATCTGCTCCTGTGACGATCGCATTTTTTAAGCGCAGGTTAACTAATTTTACGGCTCGGAGGTCGCACCGGGCGCAGCTTTGAGTTAACAGGAGGGTTTCGACGTTGGCGTTGATTTGGTCAATTTGTTGCTGGGAGAACCTTTCGGCAAATTCTGGAGAGACGTAGCCGAGCTTTTTGGGATCTTCTGCTTTTGGTTGGGGTGTTGGTGGTTGGGGTGTTGGTGGTTGAGTTGTCGGTGGTTGGAGTGTTGGTGGTTGGGGTATTTGTGGTTGGATTATTGGTGGTTGAGGTGTTTGTGGTTGACTTGTTGGTGTTTGCCCGATCGCCTGCCGTTGCAGCCCCACCTTGGGATATTCTAGAGTGGCGGCAAAAATTAGCAGGGCGATCGACAGTATTGTGATTTTTTTCATAAATAAATAACTTCTTGCTTGCAAGAATACAATTTACAGCAAATTCTCTGTAAAGATCGTACACTCAATCGAGTATATTAAGCCAAAAATAAAACATTCCTGATTTCACTCAAAATTGTTACGGTATGCGATTTAAAATAATTAACCGATGCCTTACAGTAAATTTACTCTCAGCAAAGCTGTAGAGGATTTCAATCTTACGATCGTTGAAGGCGCGCGTTTCTTACCAGAAATTGCGCCAGTCACTCCTAGTCCTTTACTTCGGGATACTCTTAAAGAAACGATTCCCTGGGCGATCGCGGTCAGCAGTGAAAAAGCTCGTTCTGAGGGGATTATCAATCCTGTGTTGCTGGAAGTCAAACGGCAGCTTCAAGGGCAGATTAGCGTTTTTTCCGGCGAAGAATTCAATGTAGAACCGGAGGCTGAACTCACAGGGTATGTGGACTTTCTCCTAAGTCGTTCCCCGGAACAACTATTTATTAAAGCCCCTGCGGTTGTCTTGGTGGCAGCCAAGAAAGAAGACCTTAAACTAGGTTTGGGGCAATGCCTTGCAGAAATGGTTGCCGCTCAACGTTTTAACCAACAAAAGCAACAGCCGATATCGACTATTTACGGAACCGTAACTAGCGGTACAGTTTGGCGGTTTCTTAAACTAGAAGAGCAATGCGTATCTATCGATCTTACTGATTATTCTCTGCTTCCGGTTGAGCAAATTTTGGGCTTCCTCGTTTGGATGATGACTGAAAATTGCTAGATATTAGGTTTGGCTAAATAGAGCCAAATTCAGATAAAAAACTTCGGAACCGTCGGGGGCGCGAATCAACTTTTCTATTACCGCAGGTAGTTGCTGTTTGCGGTACAGTTCGGGAATTTCACAGAAGCTTTCTTCGGCAATTTCCAAAATCTTCGGCATATCAGGAATGGGAATTCCCAACCGATCGCTCTGATTGAACGTGCAAACAATCAGGTAGTTGCAGTCAGCAATACTCCGACTGCTGGGAAATATTTTAGATAAATTAATCAGGGTAATTAGTTCTTCTTGGTGCCGCACTAAACTTTGGCCGCTATCTAAAAAACCATAGGGATTAAAGTCTTTGACAACGCGCTGCACTTTTTCTATAGGTACTGCATAGTTAACATTTCCCAGCTCAAAGGAAAGAAGTTTTCGAGGAGGAGTTCTGCCAGCGCCTTGTTTCTTGCTGCGAAAGCGGCGATTGTAATTCGTGTGAGTCATGCGATTTTAGATTTTAGATTTTGGATTTTAGATTGGGGGATTGGTAATTGGTAATTGGTAATTGGTAATTGGTAATTGTAATTGGCCAATCAAAAAGCTCAAAGTATTCCTAATAACTAACAACTAATAACTAATAACTAATGACTAATGACTACTGATTTAATTTTTGATTAGTTTGGGGATGGCTTCTAAAAGTTGGGCTTCGCTGTAAGGTTTGGTAAAATATTGATTGGCGCCTAATTCCATTGCCATTTTCCGGTGTTTTTCGCCGCTGCGGGATGTCAGCATGGCTACGGGAATCTTAGCAAACCGCTGGGTCGATCGCATCGATCGCAATAATTCAAATCCATCCATCCGGGGCATTTCAATATCCACAATCGCCAAACTGCAATCTAGACCATTTTGCAGCTTTTCTAGGGCATCCAAGCCGTCTTTAGCTTGCACCACCCGATAACGCGCACGAGTTAGCATCAGAGACAGCAACTGCCGAATTGTATAGGAATCGTCCACTACCAAAATCTGCGGTGACTGACTCGAAGTAGGTATCTGCGACACTTTACTGGATACGGGGGCGATCGAACTATTGGATAAAGGTTGACCCACCAAATCATCCACATCCAAAATAGTCACCACCAGCCCGTCTCCCAAAATCGTACTCCCCAAAACCCCGCGAGGCTTCGAGAGAGGTGGCGGCAAAGGTTTAACCACAATTTCCTGCTGGCCGATGAGGCGTTCCACGGCCACCGCCAGCATTCCTTCGCTAGAAGCCAAAACTAAGACGGGAATGTGATCTTGACTCAAAGGGTCTGGAGAAGGGGCATCGGGGCCGAGAACGCTGTATTCGAGCAAATCTTGCATCCTCACCAATCGAATAAATTCATCCCGCCACCACAGCATCGGCTGATTGCCGGCGGTGTGCACTTCGGAGGCTTTGATGTGCAGAATTTCTTCGACTGCATCTAGCGGTACTGCTATTTTATTGCGATCGGTCTTCACCATCAAAGCCTCAGTAATCGACAGCAACAGCGGCAGTTTAATGATAAAACTCGTGCCTTTTCCCAGGCGAGAATCTACCTTCACAGTGCCTCGCACAGTCCGCAAATTTGTTCGCACCACGTCGAGTCCGACTCCCCGCCCGGAAAGATCGCTCACTTCTTCGACAGTGCTGAAACCCGGCCAAAATAGAAAATCATAGAGTTCGGAAATCGAATATTCTTGGGCTTGTTCTTCCGTCGCTAAAGCCTTTTTAACAATTTTGCGGCGAATGATTTCCGGGTCAATACCTTTACCGTCATCGGCGACAGTAATAATTGTTTGGCCGCCTTGGTGGCGGGCTTCGATTTCTATTTGACCGCTGGCTGGCTTGCCGCTGGCTTGCCGAACTTCGGGCATTTCGATGCCGTGATCGAAGGCATTTCTGACTAAGTGTACTAAGGGATCGCGCAAAGCGTCGAGCAAACTTTCGTCAATTTTGGTATCCCTTCCCACTAACAGCAAGTTGACATCTTTATCGTAGGTGAGGCACATATCTCGAAGTGCTCTTGGTAGGTGGTCTACGGCGCGACTAAAACTCACGACTCGCAACTGCATGACGCGGCTGCGCAGTTGTTCGGTGATGCGGCGCAGTTGGTCGGTACTGCGCTCGAATTTCATTGCTAAGGTGTCTAATTTGGTGGCGGATTGTGAAATTGCTTCGGCGGTTTCGATCACTTCTGCCGCGGTTGAGTGGAACTCTGTATAGCGATCCATCTCTAGGATATCGAAGTGAGAATGGGCGATCGAGGATTTGCCGTTAACAATCAGTGGAAATTCTGTTTCAGATCCTGCAAGTTTTCCTAATCCGGAATGACCGTTTCCTCCTTTCCAGTCTGCAAAGCTCAGTCTGTCGTATTCTTCTCGCAACTGGCCGCCGAATTGATTTAAATCTACGATACTGCGGCGAATTCGCTTGACTTCGCCGCGCAATTCGGATTCTTGAAGTTCCAAATTTGTACGGTTGATGACTAATTCTCCGACTAGATTTACCAATTCTGTTAAGCGTTCTAAGTCTACGCGGATTGTCGGTCTTTGCGGGTTGGGGAGAGGGGGAGAGGGGGAGAGAGGGGGAGTAGAGAATGAGGGGGTTTCTGATATTTCTGGTGCGTTTTCTGCGGGTGGGGGGGAGGTTTGGGGGAGTTCGTTAGCGCAGCCCTCGAAGAGGATCGCCCTTCCGTCTAATAGCTGCCTTCGGGCGGTTTGCAACGACTGGGCGATCGCCCAACCATCCGACTGTAACCGTTCTAAAGTCAAATCTGGAGAGTCGATCAAATCTCTCAGCGGTTCAGCGACTTTGCCAAAATCCGGCAATTGCAGCATTCCAGCCAAGCCGGAGAGTTGGTAATAAACCTGGTTGAGGGCGGTGACGCTTTTGGCTAAATCTGCCTCCGAAGCTTGCGAAAGCTCGGTTTCTAGGCGATTGAAGATTGGCGGCAATTCGTGTTCAAAAATCAGTTTTAGGGTTTCCGGGGCTGCCGATCGACTGACGGCGGGGACTGGTGGCGGCCCGGGCTTGCCGTACTTGGCCTCGAACTGAGCGTGAATTTGGGCGATCGCCTCCAAGTTTGACCTTTGATCGGGAGTGCTGACATCCGAGTGGTGAATTGCTTCGGCCGCTATCTTTTTGAGAGCATCCACCCCTTGCAGCAAAACAGTTACAGTGGTCGGTTCCAGGGCCGACAAGTCCGTGCGATCGCGCAAAATGACAAAACAGTCCTCCAGCGTGTGAGCCCCCGCCGACACGTCTTGAAAGCCCAACATTGAACCCGCACCTTTAATCGAGTGAGCCGCCCGAAACATTTCTTTAACAGCCGCTTGTCGCCCTTTCAAATCTGCACCTTCCATCGCCAGCAGGTGAGTTTCCATTGACTGGAGAAACTCTTGGGTTTCTGCGGTAAAAGCATCTATTAATTCGTTTAAATCATCATCATTCATATTAGTCAGTTTGCAGTTGGCAGTGCTTATTAATTCAGTAGGGTGCGCATTGCGCACGGCCGTGCGCCTTGCGCTACATATGCTTGGATGCGGACTCGCATTCCTCACTATAAACGTTGTTTTTTCCTAATCGTTTGAACTCAAAGAACTTTCTTATAGCAGTAGGGTGCGCAATGCGCACCCTACATATGCTTAGCTTTCTTATAGCAGTAGCACCCTACATATGCTTAGATGCGCTTTCTTATAGCAGTAGGGTGCGCATTGCGCACCCTACATATGCTTAGCTTTCTTATAGCAGTAGCACCCTACATATGCTT
>NZ_JAUBOJ010000198.1:0-8027 GCF_036700185.1 Microcoleus sp. BM001215392
TATTGGTTATTGGTTATTGGTTATTGGTTATTGGTTATTGGTTATTGGTTATTTGTTACGGGTGATTGGTGATTGGTGATTGGTTCGGTACTGGACGCACACACTCTATATGTATGGTGCGCAATGCGCACCTTGCCAACTACCGATAGCAGACAATTTTTTTTGTCTTAGTCCTATTGTTATTTTTCAACAGTCAACAGCCAACAGCCAACTGTCAACTGTCAACTGTCAACTGTCAACTGATTACTGAGCCGCTTGAGCTTGTTCAGCCGGCCATACAGTCGGTGCAGGAGCAGCCGCAGCAGGGCGCGGGCGTCCTTGGGCTGGGGGCACTTCGTGAACCACACCAGACTGAGTTCTCACCTGCACGCAGCTAGGCGTAAACAAGAAAATGCTTTCGCCAATGCGCTCTTGATGACCGTCAAGAGCGTAAGTACCGCCCGCCACAAAGTCCACAGCTCTTTGGGCTTGGTCTGGGTCCATCACCGTCAGGTTCAAAACCACAGATTTGCGTTCTTTAAGAGCTCGAATTGCAGCCGGCATCTCTTCAAAAGTGCGCGGCTCCATCACTACTACTTCCGAAATCCCGTTCATAGATCCAGGCATTCCAATCACGTTATTCATTACTGATCCTACTCCCCCGGTTGGTGCAACAACATCCGTACCTGTCGATCCTACTACTGACCGCTCCCGCATTCTGCGATTTTGGCGGCGTTCTTCTTCTGCTGCGGCGACAGCAGCGGCGTTAGGTTCAGGCGGTTGGTAGGCGCTCTGAAAACGCTCTCCTTCGGCTTCGTCGTACTCATAATCGTATTCAGGCTCATTGTTGAAGCCTACAAAATCTCGTAGCTTAGAAAAAATGTTCACCATTTAAGCTCCTTCACGACTGTGCTGCCCCGACTATACTCGCGTTGCGGGTTAGCCGCGGGTGGCTGACTATTCTATTTTTAACCCAAGTTGTCCTCTTCTAGAGCCAAACAAGCTTGTTCCTAGCCGTATCATAGTAGCACCTGCTTGAATTGCCAAATGATAATCTCCCGACATCCCCATCGAGAGCTGCTGCATTTGAATGTTTGGCAAATTTTGCTGCTGGATTTTGTCAGCAAGTTCGCGGGTGTTGTTGAACAATTCTAGAATTTGTGAGTCATCTAATCCGATCGGAGGTATTGTCATCAAACCTTGAATTTTGATATACTCACATTTGTTGAGTTCTCGAAGGTCGGCAAGTAGCTCTGGAGAGCTCCACCCGTATTTGTCGGGATCGGGCAACATTTTGACTTGCAGGCAGACTTGGGGAGAGCAGGATTGTTCGCCCGCCAAGCGCGAGAGCCGCTGAGCTAGCTTTAAATTATCCAGAGAGTGAATCCACTGGAAATGTTCTAGAGCCTTGGCTGCTTTGTTGGCTTGCAAGTGGCCGATCAAGTGCCAGTTGATATCTGGTAAATCTTGCAGTTGGCTTTGTTTTTCGGCAGTCTCTTGCACTTTACTCTCGCCAAAATCTCGGATGCCGATGTCGTATGCTTCGCGGATAGCATCAGCCGATACCTGTTTGGTAACGGCAATTAACCGCACTGATTCCGGCAGTTGTTGGCGAATGCTGTTAATTCGAGAGGCAATGGTCATGGGTGCTCAACGCTCTTGACAGGAGGGCAGGAAAATTAAGACAGATATCAATTACCAAGTTACCAATTACCAATTACCAATTACCAATTTTGGCTATTGAAAGGTGCGCTTGTGAACGGCCTGCAATTGATCGTACTCCTGATATTGACCGCTGCGACGGAGGGTTCGCAGGCGAATTTCGACCATGAGGCGAGCGTCGGAGCGACTGATGGGTTCAAATCTCAAGCCGCCAGGGCCGTTTGTCACTAAAAAAAATAGGCGCTGGGCGTATAGGGTGGTAAATAATTCTTGGCTGTCTTCAACCTGGGATACCCTGAAGAGGAGGCCAAAGTTTGGATGATTCAGGTAGGTTTCGGTAGTCATTCACGCTCACAATCGATCGATATTAGATTAAAGATTTAGATTTTAGATTGTAGTTTCGCTCGATCGCGGGGTGCACAGGGCGATCGCGGTAGCCATACTATAGTCTCCATCGTGACTGAGGCTCAACTGCCACTGGCAATTTCCCCAAACAGAGGCTCGTGCGGCTGCGGTTCCGTGCAGTTGCACGTTTGGAGCACCGTTTTCGCAGCGCCGAATTTCGACATCAGCATACCGTATTCCCCGCCATCCCGTGCCTAGAGCTTTGACAACAGCTTCCTTTGCTGCCCATCGCCCCGCTAGTTGGTTGCAGGAAACTCGGTTCATTTTACCTTTAATGCTGCTGTATTGAGAATTTAGTTGTCCGCAGTCTCTTTGTTCGGCCGGGGTGTAAACTTTTTCCAGGAAGCGATCGCCAAATCGATCTAATACAGCTTGAATGCGCGGAACATATACGATATCTGTCCCGAGATAGATGTTCACAGTCTTGGATCTCTAAATATTTGTCTCCATTACCTTAGCAGCACTATCGCCTCGAAGTATCTCATACCATTTGAGATTTGAGATTTGAGATTGAAGAATTGAAGAATTGAAGAATTGAAGCATTGGATGTGGCTTTGGAGTCTACCTACATCAGCATTCTTGTTGGAAACTGGTATCAGTTTTGCTTGGATGGGTGACCGATACCCGTCAAGTATCAATGGTTTGATTCCCTTACTGTGCAACTGTCAACTGTCAACTGTCAACTGTCAACTGTCAACTGTCCCAACCCCAAACGAAGCGGGCGCTCCAGAGGACGATCAAGCAGCCGAGGGCTATCCAGTCTCGGATTTTTAAATGTAACTGGTGCCATTCTACGCGGTGTCGATCGGGACTGGTAAAGCCGCGAACTTTCATCGCGCTAGCTATTTGTGCGGCTCGCAGGAGCAAGTTTTCTAACAGGCGCTCGGCGATAGTCAACCAAACTTGAGCGGCGCGGCGAAATCCGAGTTTTTTCCAGTTTATGGCTCTGGTGCTGACCGATCGCACTAAATTTTGTATTTCTTCCAATACTAGGGGAATGAAGCGCAAAGATAAGGTTAATGTTAGGGCAATTTCGGTGACTGGCCAGCGCAAGCGGCGCAGTGGTTGCATTAAGTTTTCGATGGCGGCGGTGATTTCTTCGCTGGCTGTGGTGAGGAGGTAGAGGTTGGTGCTATAAATTACTGTGAAAAATAAGGTGCTGACGTTGATACCTAAATCTATGGATTTGCGGGTAATTTTAATCGGGCCGCCTTTGAATACAACGTAACTGTAATTTGTGGGTTGGGGGAGTTTATTTGGGATTGGGGATGGGGGATTTTGGGTTGGGGATTTTGAGCCTAAATTAAAAGATTTGTACCATGGTTTGGGCTCTTGAGCTGGTAGAAGGGTTGCGGGTTGTTGCGAAAAGGTTAATTCGTCGGCTGGGATGCGAGGCTGATGTTCTGATGGAAGTGCGTCGGGGGCGATCGCGCTGAGGCAAAATACTAAAAAGCAGAATAGTAGCAGCAGCCCCATTTGCTGTTTCCAAACGCGGAAGGGAATCGCTGCGCTGAGTGTCAGTACAATTAACATTACTACTAGCATCAACCGCCACACGGGATTGGCGAGTATGGGCGCAATTAGAAATGTCATCAACCAGGCCAGTTTGACGCGGGAGTCTAGCCGGTGCAGCCAGGTTACGGGTTGTTCTAGGTAAAGTCCAATAGGGAGCGATCGCAATAAATCCATGTTGTAGATTTTAGATTTTAGATTTTAGATTTTAGATTTTAAATTGAGGGATTGGGGGATTGGGGATTGATTGGGGGATTGATTGGGGGATTGATTGGGGGATTGATTGGGAGGATTGCGGATTTTTTTATCTTCGATTTGATGTTTGGTGCTTAGCTACTAATGTTTTAATGGATGCAACTGTCATCGCTAAAATCTCATTAGTCTCTGACATGATACTTTTCAATTTAGTGGCATCTAGCAATTGGGCTTCAACAATTAACTCCATTCAGTAAAGACTTTCATCCGCTTCTTCTTCCACTATCCTCAGTTTAGAAATCAAATCTGCTGTTGACTTAGCACGACAAGCAGCTCGATAATTTGCTCCCACAGAAGTTGCCGAACGTATTAACTGCTTACCAATAACCTGAGAAGCCGATTCTTTTGGCAGAGCATCTACTAGCTTAATAACTCTCAATGCTAGCTGCTTCGTTCTTCTTTTAAACTCTTGTTCATCCACTTGAGTGATTTTAGATTTTAGATTTTAGATTTTAGATTGTTTGATTGGGGGATTGATTGTTTGATTTGGGGATTTATTGGGGGATTGTTTTATTTTCAATTTTGTGTGGGGGTCTACCGATTAAGGTTTTGGGGGATTCAACTGTCAGAGATAGAATCAGATTTATCTCTGAAATTGTACTTTTCTGAACCACGAGACGCTTGTTCCACAAATAAAAGAAAAAATCGCAATCTAATCATATCATTAAACTGCGTTTTCTCTTCAATCTAAAATCCAAAATCCCAAATCTGGAATTACTTCACCCGCAGTGCTCTGTTGGTGGTGCTGACTTCGCTGGCGCGAACTTTTTTGCCTCTCCACAGCAGCCGCATTGGTGTACCTGTAAAGCCGAGGTGTTTGCGGAATTGGCTTTCCATGTAGCGGCGGTAGTTTTCGGTGAAGCGTTTGGGATCGTTGACGAATAGGGCGATGGTTGGCGGTTGCGATCGCACTTGGGTACCGTAATAGATTTTGCCTTGTTTTCCTTGGCGGGTAACTGGTGCTGAGTGCCAGGTTGTGGCTTCTTCTATTACTTCGTTAATCACGGCGGTAGCGACGCGGCGTTTGTGTTCGTCGGAGGCTTTGTCTACTAATTCAATGACTTTTTCAACTCGCTGTCCGCTCATGGCGCTGACAAAGATCATTTCTGCCCAGTCGAGGAAATACAGTTTGATTCTTGCTGTTTTTTCGTACTCGTAGATGGTGTCGTTGTCTTTTTCTATGGCGTCCCATTTGTTGATGACGATGATGCAGGCTCGACCTTCTTGGCTGATGCGATCGGCTAATTTTTGGTCTTGATCTGTAACGCCGTCAATTGCATCTATTACTAGCAGTATTACATCGGCGCGGCGGATGGCTTTGAAAGCGCGGTTGATTCCGAAAAATTCGGCGCCGTATTCGACGTTTTTCTTTTTGCGAATTCCGGCTGTGTCGATCAGGCGGTAGGTTTGACCGTTGCGTTCTACTATGGTGTCAATTGCGTCGCGGGTTGTGCCGGAAATTGGGCTGACTATGGCGCGGTTTTCTCCGAGAAATGCGTTTAGCAAACTCGATTTGCCGACGTTGGGACGACCGATAATTGCTACTTTGATTTCATCTACTTCTGGCTCTATTTCTGTGGGAAGGTAAGTCATTAATTGGTCTAGCAATTCGCCGGTACCGTTACCGTGAATCCCGGAAATGGGGTAAGGTTCTCCCAGTCCTAATGTCCAAAAGTCTGCTGCTTGGGTGAGTCCGGTATTTTCCGATTCGCACTTGTTGACGGCGAGAATGACGGGGACTTTTTGCACTCGCAGCCAAGAGGCGATGGATTCGTCGCCGCCGGTGAGTCCGGTTTTTCCGTCTACTACGAAAATTGCTGCACTTGCTTCTGCTAGCGCCGCCATTGCTTGTTCGCGGATTAATGGCAGAAATTCGGTCTCGTCATCGAATACTAGCCCGCCGGTGTCTACGACTTGATATTCGC
This sequence comes from Microcoleus sp. BM001215392, assembly GCF_036700185.1. Taxonomy (NCBI): domain Bacteria; kingdom Bacillati; phylum Cyanobacteriota; class Cyanophyceae; order Oscillatoriales; family Microcoleaceae; genus Microcoleus; species Microcoleus sp. BM001215392. The sequence continues at coordinate 5,739 of NZ_JAUBOJ010000198.1, forward strand.
GATCGCCCCAGTATGCTGGTCTGTACGTGCGATCGCGCGTAATTCCCGGTTCGTCGTGGACGATCGCGTCTTGGCTGTTGGCTAAACGGTTGACGATCGTCGATTTGCCTACATTGGGGCGTCCAATAATAGCAACTATAGGTAGAGGCATAAAAGTAGCAGCATTTAGGCTGCGCCGTAATTTTGAGCTTTAATCTTTGATTATAAGGGAATGTGACTGAAATGGAAAGACTTATTTCTGTGTTGGGCTTAGCGGTTTTTGTGGGTTTGTCCTACGCCTTTTCAGTCGATCGACGGGCTGTTAAGTGGCCTCCCGTACTGTGGGGAATTGCTTTGCAGCTAATTTTTGCAATCTTGATTCTCAAAACTGCTCCGGGTTTGGCGGCATTTAAATTTTTGGGAGATTTAGTCACCCAATTTCTCAATTTTTCTGATGCTGGGGCAAAGTTTGTATTTGGTGACAAATTTACCGACCACTATATCGCTTTTAAAGTCCTGCCGACTATTATCTTTTTCTCTTCGTTTATCAGCCTGCTTTATCACTACGGCATTTTGCAGCGGGTGGTGCAAGCAGTTGCTTGGGGCATGATTAAAACGATGAAAACTTCTGGTGCAGAAACGCTTTCTTGTGCTGCCAATATTTTTGTCGGACAAACAGAAGCACCACTATTAATTAAACCCTATGTAGCGACGATGACTCTCTCGGAACTGCACGCTGTAATGACGGGGGGTTTTGCTACAATTGCGGGCGGAGTTATGGCCGCTTACATTTCTTTTGGTGTGTCTCCTCAACATTTAATTGCTGCGTCGGTGATGTCGGCACCTGCTGCTTTGGCAATTTCTAAATTGCTGTATCCAGAAACTGAAAAGTCCCTGACTGCTGGCGAGGTGGAAATTCAGGTAGATCGGGTTTATGCTAATGCGGTGGATGCGGCGGCTTCTGGTGCTAGCGATGGTTTGAAGTTGGCCGCAAATGTGGGAGCAATGCTGATAGCTTTTTTGGGTTTGTTGGCTTTTTTTGATGCAGTTTTGGGTTGGTTTGGAGGGCTGGTTAGTTTGCCTCAGTTGTCGCTGGAATGGATTTTTTCTTATTTGATGGCTCCCGTGGCTTGGCTGATGGGTGTACCTTGGGCAGATTGCGGGAAAATAGGAGTTATTTTGGGGAAGAAGACGATTTTAAATGAGTTTATAGCTTATCTGGATTTGATGGAATTGGTGAAGCAACAGGCGATTTCGGAACGATCGGTAATTATTGCGACTTATGCTTTGTGCGGCTTTTCTAATATTGGTTCCATCGGAATTCAAATTGGGGGGATTGGTGGGATGGCGCCATCCCGCAAGGGTGATTTGGCTCGGTTGGGCGTCAGGGCGATGATTGCTGGTTCTGTGGCTTGTTTCATGACTGCTTGTATTGCTGGAATGCTGGTTTAAAAGTTCTCAGTTTTGTAAGGTGCGCCATAAGCACCTTACTTTCAAGGTTATTAAATAAAAGTTAAAATTTAAGATTTATCGTGAAAGTGTGATATTAAGTTGAAGATATGGAGGCAAAATATCTAATTTTAGCGATCGGCTATTATGAAAAACAAGCAGGAGTTTTGTCTGTTACAACAGTATATACAAGCTGCCAACTAAATTCTCCTCAAAGCGAAATAAATAGGTGATGTAATATGGCTGTTCTGCAATTAGAAGACGGTAGGATATATACCGATATCGAGGCGATCGCGAGCCAACTGGCTATTTTAAATATTGAGCTCGATCGCCTACCAAAGAAGGAAAATCCTGCTGTTCAAGAAATTCTACTGCAAGACATTCTCAATGTCACAGAAAAACAGCAGATTCTCGCAGCATTTAAAACCGAGTTTGAATATTTCAAGCGCGCCAGCGGATGTCAGTGGTGCGACTTAAAAGTGCTACATCCGGGTTCGCCACAGATTTACCCGCTGATGACTCAAAGCGATCGCACTCACACTCACGCAGATGCCGAAGTTCTGCACGTTTTAGCTGGGGAATGTGTTTTTGGGTTCGTCTATCCTAACGGCTCTCAGGTACAATTAATGTTGGAAGCTGAAGAATATCTTAAAGTGCCTCCCAATACTGAACATTGGTTTTATCTCACTCCGTTGCTGTACTTGAAAGCTGTGCAGTATTACACCACTGCTCAAGGGTGGGTTCCTCAGTATACAAATAGGAAGTTGAAAATTAAAAATTAAATCATTAGGCGATTGAAATCGCGCCTACAAAAAATCATGTCTGCCTCTGCGGACTAAGAAATAAAGATCGAACTCGGCG
>NZ_JAUBOJ010000198.1:8127-13413 GCF_036700185.1 Microcoleus sp. BM001215392
ATTGAAATCGCGTCTACACAAACGATGTCCGCCGGACGCCGACTAAGAAATAAAGATCGAACTCGGCGATTGAAATCGCGTCTACACAAACGATGTCCGCCGGACGCCGACTAAGAAATAAAGCGATTGAAATCGCTGCTATACAAATCATGCCCTAACAAGCGAGGGTGTAAAGAAAACAACCTAAATTTAACCGCCCATTCTTTAACCCGCGGAGGCGGGTTTGGTTTGTATAGACGCGGTTTCAACCGCCCGGTATTGTAATTCAGCGGGTGCAGCAATTTCAATTTCTTCGCATCGCTGCAACAGCGCTTCTATTTCCTGGGCGAGAAGAATTACTTCCGACCAAGAAGAACCGTTGATTAAATCTTGGGCGTGTGCTAATTTGTTTCTCAATGCTTCTGCTGACTTCAAAAAACGCTCACCGTAACGTTTGGATTTGAGCCCGAGTCGATCGACTATTTCGACATTCGTCAGGATTAAATCTCGCTTGTCGCAGAATTGCAGGTAATCGATCAAGTCAATTGCTTCGTTTCGCGATCGCCCCAATTCCCACAGGTGTTTTGCTGCTACAATGCGATCGCCCTTCAGCAACTTTTGCCACGAATCGTGGGGAAAGTAGATCCGCACAATCCGCAATAAATTCATTTCTAGCAGCGTCACTAACCCAAACAGTAGCATCCGCACCGGCGCTTTTTGCAAATCGCCGCAGGTGACAATCCCGTTGATGCGGTTGCTTTCCAAGACAAACAATCTCGGTTTTTCTCGCAACAGCGGCAACAATTCCATCAACGGAGTCGCGGCGGCGACTAACTGCGACGGGTGGAAAATTTGCTGGTAATCGCTACACTTACCTGTCATTAAGTGCGATCGTTCTACATAGCCGCAAACTGTCCCGTTTTCTTCGATCCCGAGTACATCAAAATCGCGCGCTTCCATCCACGATCGCAATTTAGCTGCATCTTCGCCCGCAGGCACAGATTTTAGCGGTTCTGCGAGGTATTTAACGGTGATACTGTCTTTGAATAAATCCCGCAAATCAGCGGAACTTGATTTTAAATGTTTCATCTCATGCGGGGTAATTTCCTGAGTCGTGGCGCGACCAGAGGAATATTAATCATATTTTAACTACAAATAGAGACGCGGGATTGCCGTGTCTCTAAATATTTTACAATCTTACTTGCTGGCTAATTCTGGACAATAATGATTACCTGCAAGAGTCGTGATAATATCGGCATCGGCGAGAAAACTTTCTTTAGCCGTGGGATTTTCGATACTACCAGCTTGTCCGATCGCCCTTAATTTAACTTCCGGCAGAGAAACTCCCGCTTTTGCTTGGGCACAGATCCTTTTCGCCGCCGCAATTTTTTGACTGGGGCTACTTTGAATTCCTTGCAGTAAAGCGTTTGTGGCATCTGGAGAATAGCTTTTTGCTAAGCGTTTGTAGTCTTCGATAAATTTCCCGTCGTCTCCTGTCAGCTTAATTCCCGATTCTTGGGGCGCGCACAACTGGTTTAAGTTAATTACTTCTCCCGCTGAGTTTACCAGAAAACAGCCTTCGCGTTCTTGGGCGATCGCACTTTTGGCCGGAACAAATTGTATAATAACGGCGGACATCACAGCAGTTAAACGCCAGTAATTTAGTAGCATGGCACTATCCTTTGACAGTTGACAGTTGACAGTTGACAACGACCTATAGCGGATCTAGCTCTCATATTCGCGGACGTTGTTGGGCTTGGGCCCTCTTACTTGAAGTAATGAATCATCTTCTTTTAATTTGTCCTGGAGTTCCGGCTTTATATTGTTTCCGGTTGTATCGGAATTATTTAACCGCAGAGGGCGCAGAGAACACAGAGAGAGAAGATAGAGATGAATACAGTAGGATGCGATCTGATTTGATGTTAATCCAATTTTTCGGGTGCATCTCAATGAATGCAAATATACTCGTATGGGCTATAGCATTTCGGCAGTAAATCTCTGGTTCTGACTCATAAATTATGTGCCTAAATGCTTCGCCCTTGGCAAAATGAGATGCACCAAATTTTTCCTATTAAGATGCGCGTCTCACAATAGATTTAGGTATGGATTCAAACAAGCATTTCGTTATTTGTAGAACTTTTGATTAACAACAAACATCCCCCTTCTGTGATGGGCGAATGTGTGGAACCGGGAACCGATCGAATATAATCGCCTTGATGGCAAACTTCCCCTTCTACAATTAAATCTCCTTCTAATACAAACACTTCCTCCGAACCAGCGTGTCGGTGTGCGGGAAAAGTTACTCCCGGTTCTAGTCGCATCAAACAAGTAATTTCGCGCTTTTTTTTGTCAAGATAAAGCTTGCCGATCGAGATTCCCGGAACTCCAAAAGATTTCCATCTGACATTCTGCGATCGCACAATTAAAGATGGCGGATTGTTCTCTGTGGGCGACGCAACAATTGGTAGTTCCGCTATGCGCTGGAACAAGCGGTTTTTTAGGTCGGGGGCTAAAGTTCGGTCAGGGGCTGTATAGGCGATCGCAGAAACTGCTGTTTCAAAGGCCGCTAATTCACTTTGAAGTTCTGGGGATGCTTGCAATTTCTCTGCAAGTGCGCGGCGTTCTGACTCATCGAGGGTATCGAGAGCTTGAAGCGCTGCAAGCATATTAAACTCCTCGTCTGGCATCATTTCCATCTGTTCTCCGGCATTATCAATTTTAGATTTTAGATTTTAGATTTTAGATTTTAGATTTGTTTTTGCCATTGCACTAAAGATGGAAGATTGGAGATGCCATAAGTTTAGATTGATATTAAACAATTTAAATTTTGTTTTTTTACAATCTAAAATTCTTGGCTCAAAGTTTGGCGCAACTTAGAAATTCCCAACCGAATTCTAGTTTTAACTGTACCTGTCGGGATACCGAGTTTAGAGGCGATTGCCGCACAAGTCAATCCTTCGTAATAGGCTAGTTCGATCGCCATGCGCTGTTCTGCTGGCAGTTTTTCTAGGGCTGCTATGACTTGGGCGCTGCGTTCTTCGAGCATTGCATCTTCCATGGGTTCTGCAATACGCGAAGACGGAATTTTAGCATCTTCCAGACAAGCTTCGGCGGCGCGGACTGTTCGCTGCAACACTCGGAGGCGATCGAGGGAACGACTGCGGGTAAGCATAAACAACCAAGTATCCGCTCGAGAGCGACTAGGATCGTAAGTTGCTGCTTTTTGCCAAATTTGGGAAAAAACATCGAGCACAACTTCTTCAGCTTCTTCTACCGAACCCAAAATTTTGTAAGCGAGACCGTAACTTGCACGACCGTAGCGATCGTACAGTTTACCTAATGCTGCTTGGTCTTTCTGGGCAATCTGCGCTAACAGCAGCGATTCATCGCTTGACTTTTCCCCTGTCATCTCAGTGTACCTAAAAAATTTTGTTTTGAGTGCACAGATCCAAAATTAAATATTCGGCGTATATCACTATAGACCATAATTGTAAGTCAATTGGGGAGGCAATCATAAGTATGCCTTTGTGGGCTAATTCTGTGATGCTTTGAATTGTAATTTTTCCGATTTATATTGCAGTTTATCACCTCTGCATACTTTTTCATACCTAATCTTGCAGCACAGATCCAAAATAGCAAAACCTGCGTATACCAATTACAAGAAGGCTCAGCAACCTCCCAAAAGCCCAACAGGTTAACAAGTTGAACCTGTTGCGACAAAAGTAAAACCCGCGAAGGTGGGTTATTTGCCATTAATTTTTGTAAAAATCTCAGTAAAAGATAGGTGCTAACTGTGAAACTAACCAAGAAAATTCGCCGAATCATATTAGCGCTTGAAGCAGCTCTAATTATTGTATTAACTCCCGGGATAATTGCCGCTTCCGACCACGATGACGGCGAAGTCGATATCAAAGGTCGCGCTGTCAATTTAACCGACTTGTACGTCTATCGCGAAAAAGACCAAAATTCTAGTGCTGCGGACGGAGATTTAGTATTTACTATGAATACAAATCCCCGGTCTGTAGCCCGCTATCAATATTATTTCAGCACTACAGCTCTTTACCAATTTCACATCACGCAGGTAGGCGATGTAAATTCTACACCGACTGGACGCGCCGATATTATCTTGCGGTTTGCCTTCAGTCCGCCTAACAGTAAAGGTATGCAAGCGGTAGCGATCGCTGTTGTGCGCGGCGGCTCCGAGACCACTACTAAGACTACGGTTAATGGCGGTTTAATTGCCACAACTCCTCTGAATTCTAATGCTGTTTTGAATACAGTACCTGTGGGCGGTTCTAACTTGACTGTATTTGCAGGTTTGCGGGAAGATCCGTTTTTCTTTGATGTGGAACAATTTTTCCGAGTCCGGGCTGGGGCTTTGGGAACGGGGCCGAAAGTCGGTTTCAAGGAACCGGGGAAAGCGCTAGATTTTGCTAAGGGTTACAACGTTAATACCATAACGGTGCGCGTTCCGAAGGCATTTCTGCAAGCAGGAACAGGCGCGAATACTTTTGATGTTTGGTCAACTGTTTCTGTGAGAGATGGAGTTGGCGGTTTCAAACAGTTTGAGCGTTTGGCGAGACCGGGACTCAATGAGGCTTTGATAGTTACTCCGCAGTTTCTGGAAGCGTTTAATACTATTTCTCCGAGATTGGATTTGAGCGCTGCTGCTGCTCCGGTGCGGCAGGAAGCTGTTGCAACTCTGAATGCTGTGGATCTTTTAGATGGTAAGGATAATGTTGATGCAAATGCGATCGCCAAAGCTTTCTTACCGGATGTCCTGCGGATCGATACCACAAGGCCCAGCGGCTATGGTAGTGCGGCAAATGCTCAAGGAAGTTTGATCGGAGGTCGTTTGCTTTTGGACGATGTTGTTGATATCACTTTGGGAGCTTTGGTGGGTTCTCCGGTTGGGGATAATGTTTCTTATAACGGAGCTCCGGGGAATCCGGCTCAGGGACACAAACCGTTAGAACCGAATTTTCCCTATTTGGCTTTGCCGAATTAATTAATAGTGCGAGCGTCCCGCTCGCGACTGTCTTTTCGCGAGTTATTTGTAGGGTGTGTCGCTATCGATAATCCTCAAAAAAAGAGCAACAATTTCAGAGCGACGCACCTTCGACAATCATTGAGCAAACAAATCAAATAATTGTTTTGTAGCAAGATTGTTTCTCAATATACTTCTTGCAAAAGTCTTTTTCATCAAATCTTGGAACAGGCAAAATGGCTGGGGTGCATCTCACTTTTGAAGAGAAGAGGGCGAAGCATGACCGCATATAAGTTATTAGTTATCATCTCATATTGACT
>NZ_JAUBOJ010000199.1:0-13383 GCF_036700185.1 Microcoleus sp. BM001215392
GGTTTCTCGACACTCGCTGTAAATCTCAGAAACAGGTTTTTCTCTATATTTCTCGTCACCCAACCCAAAAATTCAATGATGTCAAATGGGTTCTATAAGTCCGAGGATTGGAGTAATGAATCGTGTTATTTTAATTGAGCCCGCTCGGGGTTTGGGCTTTCAACCAATTTTTTCTGGTAATTCTAGATTGGAATTTGCGGGATATTACTGGGTATCACTTTTGTCAGGAAATGCAGCGCCGTACTAATGTTTTTGTGAGTGTGCCAACTGGGCCGGACAGATGAAACTGATAAACTGAAAGTGCGATCGGCAGATGCTGATTTATATCTGCAAACCCTTTAGTCTGGCTCAGTTGGCAATTCGGATCGAAGTTGTGTTGAGACGGATGAGCTGTGTGACTCCATCACCGATGATATTCGATCGACCGACACAGTTAATTCAAACGGTTGGGGATTACGCTCACAGGTTCGATTCGCCCGTTAGCGAAGCTTGCAGAAGAGGATCGCACGCCAATGTCAATTTAGTCAGCTAATCGGGATTAAGACTTATTTTGTGAAAAACCGATTTTCCCACGTCCCATCGGGCAGCCAAATGCCTCCTAGAGCACGAACGCGATCGGGTAACATGAAGTATGTCCAAGCCGTGCCTAGGGGTTTGAGGTGTCGATCGCAAATTTCGATTTCCTGCCGCTGATATTCATTTTCCGTCGGTTCCCGCAGCGGGTGATAGTCTTCCAGTCGGTCTAAATCGTCCAAAATAGCGGAATTTGCGAAACAGAGGAGAAAACCGCAAACATTACCATCTCCGGCCACCATTGCAGGATAGCCGATCGGCAGTGCAAAAAGTTGGCATTGACGTGCGATCGCGGGCAAAGCATTCACAACCTTTCCCTCGCAGTAGCGCAGATAGTTGCACTCCCCTGGTTTGAGAGTGCCGTAGACAAAGACTTTCATCGGGTAGGGCTTAATCGCTAGTTTTTGCTATATTAGATGCCTAAGCTAATAGTTTAAGTCTCGCGGGCGATCGCGACTGCAATCTTCCTAAATTTCGTTGTTTACCCTTTTTTATAATTCATGACTCTAGCAGTTAGTTTTATTGCTTTTGGACTTCGGCCCTTGTACTTGAGCTCTTTTTTGCCCTCCCTGGACGGCTTGTTTTCGACTCAAGGGATCATGGTGATGCTGCTGGCCGCCTATGCGGGGGCGATGTGGATGTTTCTCACCAGTGCTCCCAAGGTACACACGGTGATGGTATCGGATCTCGCACAGGCGAGGGAGTTCTATGAAGGTATGCTAAGCCTTCCTGTAGCAGAAGTACCGCTGCATTACTACTATAATTACGAGCAAACCTTGGGGACAACGGGTATCGACCCCCTGTATTTGTCGCCCAATGTCGGGAGGGGAACGAGCTCTCAAACGATGGGGAGTCCCGAGGGTTTGTGGTATCAGTTGATGAAAAATACGCAGCTACACATTATTAGTGGGGCTGGCGCAGGCGAAAAAAATCGCGAACGTCATGTTTGTTTCGATCGCGATTGTTTGGATCAGCTATTAATGAGAGTACAAACTCGCGGGATTAGTTATAAAATTCGCCGGGAAAAGCCGCTTAATTTCTTGGTTAAGGATTATGACGGGCGCGTGATTGAAATGGCTGAGGTTAGTAATTAGATCGGAGTCGGCGGTTGAAACTCGGCGGTTGAGAGTTGAAACTCGGCGGTTGAAACCGCGTCTATACAAACGATGTCCGCCTCCGCGGACTGAAGATAATAACGTAAATTTAACGGCCTGTCTTCAACCCGCGTCGGCGGGTTTTGTCTGTGTCGCCGCGGTTTCCAACCGCCCGGTATTCTGCGTTTCTGCTTTGTCAATTAATCTTAGCTTCAACGCTAGATTTTTCCGCTGTCGGCGCTGCTTTAATCTCTGCAACTGTCTGGCGGCTGAAAATTTGGAAATACGAAGAAACAAAGAATTCTTTGACTGGGAAAACGATCGCAGTCAAAGGATTGATTGTGACGATGATATTGCGGACATCGGCTTTAGCTTGTTTGACAATTTGCTGCGCTACCCAGTCAGGAGACATAATGCCGATCGGGTTTAAGTTGCTTTTGAACGGCCCTAAAATCAGTTTGCGGACGATACAGGGCGCATCCAGCCTGCGCAGAGTGACTAAATCTCCCAGGGCGCGCTTGCTGAGTTCGTACAGGGGACTGACAGCGGGAATCACTTCTGCTTCGGAAGTGTTGATCCAGACTTCTTTGCAAGCTATATTTTCGTTAGTACGGACTGTTAAGAAAAACAGTTCCATCAGCCGCCACGCCGAAAAAGTGTTAATTTCGTATGAGTTTGCGATCGCCTCTGGGGTTCTTTCACCCTGTACATTAATCCCGTGATTGATGACAAGAATATCGATTTTTTCTAACAATTTAGCTAAATCAGCCTCTTCGCCAACTTGCCAACTTACGGTTTTTACAGGCAAAATCTCGCCGTCTACATTCACAGTAATTTCCTCATTTCCAGAGGAGAGGGCGATAACTTTTGCACCAGCTTTGTGCAGGTGTTTGAGAAGCAAACGCCCTAAAGTTCCCGAGGCGCCGGTGACGGCGACAGTTTTGCCTTTGAGAGAAAGTGCTGTGCCCATAAGTTTATCTATTAAGGTGAAAGTACCGCAATAGTAAGCATTTTGATTGTCGAAATGATGCTTCCAGTGGTAAGGTTTATTCACGAACCAGTTACCGGGGATAGTTTGGAAGTCTCCGGGTTGGTGGGTGATGTCGGTTAACTCGTCTGCGCCTTTGATGCCGATCGCGCGGGCGATCGCACTCAACAAAAAGCTTAAAGTATAAATACAACCCGCTGCTGCGCCCCAGTGATATTCCGGCAACGCAAAATAAGCTAAAACCCACAGCAACAAGCCCAAAACCATCATCGCCGCAGCTTCGGGCACGTCGTGACGCCAGTGCGCTTGTTTGTAAATTGTCTCGCTGACGGGCGTCAAATTCGGGCGGAAAACGCGGTGATGCCAATTGTGCAGCTTTTGCAGTGCCGGCACATAATGAGACGCGACGTGATAAAAGTCTCGGATGATTTCTGCCCAAAAGACAGAAGTTATTGCTACAGCGCCGACTATCCAGTAATTTACCATGCTCGCAGAATTTATAAATTTCAGATATTATATCATGTCCGGTTAATTACCATCATAAAAACCGTTTGTAGTAAGGACTTTAGTCCTCTGATTATGAGGACTAAAGTCCTTACTACAAACCAATTTGATTGTGGAGTTATTCGGATATGATATGAAATATTGTCATTTTTCAATGATAACTGAAAATGACTTTTATGGCTAGTCTGGCAATTGGCTCAGCCGTTTTAAAATCTGTAAAACGCGGTATAACTCATTGCCTAGATTGTGAATCGTGAATTGATTTGATAAGGCATACTGCGGATATTCTCCTCTGACAAGTTTGACAAAAGTGAAGTTAGCACCTGTGGAAATCATCCCAAAAGTAGGAGTTTCGGGATTGGGATCTGCCAGCATATATGTCAGGAGTTGGGCAAGTGCTTCGTCAGTTGAAAATGAAAGTTGTTTGGATTCAATTACTGTCACCCACAAGTTGGCTTTCATAATCAGGATATCTATTCTGCCTTCGATGATTCTGCCTTCGTCTTCTTCTTGAATCGCGATCGACTTTTCGGCTTTGACTTGAAAAGGAGACTCAAAGAGACCGGCAATAAATAAAATGGGACTGATAATTGTCAGCTTGACTGCATTTTCCAATACAGGCGGGGAGTCTACTAAATTGTAGTAGATTTCTTGGACTCGATCGAGCAATTGTTTTTCTGTGTCAGTTACTTCGGGTAAGTTTTCTTGCCATTCTCGGAAAAACTCCTGATTCCGAACTCGCTGTAAACCGAAGTTGTCGATTAAATAGCGGAGGTTGATATCTCTTGCTTGTAGTTTTTGCACCATAATTTACTCTCTTAAGCTAGTTGACTCAGGCGTTTGAATATCTGCAAAACACTGTACAGTTCATTATCGCGTCGCCGAATTGAAAATTGCTCTGACAAAGCATAACGTGGAGTTTCCCCTCTGACTAACTTAATAAAAATAAAGTTGCCGCCAGTAGTAATCATGCCAAAAGTAGGTTTTTCTGGATGAGGATCTGCCCACATATAAGCGAGGAGTTGTCCCAGTCCTTCCTCAATCGAAAAAGCAGCTTTTTTTGACTCAATCACCATTACCCAAAATTGGTCTTTTAAAAGTAAAATATCTAGTCTGCCTTCAATGATTACACCATCATCTTCTTCTTGAATTTGAATGGATTTTTCAGCTTTTACCTGAAAAGGAGACAGGTAAAATCCGGCAATAAACAACAGCGGCCCCACTACTGACAGCTTAACTACATTTTCCAGTAAAGGTGGATAGGTAAGTAAATTGATAAATCCGGCTTTCAGCCGATCGAGCAATTGTTTTTCTAAATCGGTATTTTCTGGTAAGTCTTCTTGAAATTCTCGGAGAAATTCCTCATCTTCTGCTAGCTGAAGACCGAAGTTGTCTATCAAGTAGCGAATGTTTATATCTTTGGCTGCGAGTGTTTGTGTCATGGTGGAATTTTGATATAACTATAATCCTATTTTACTGCTATTTTTCTGCATCTTGGTATTGTACGGGTAATTTTTGACATTTCATAACTTGTATGGCGCGCCATTTATTTAGGTTTTTGGTCAGCAGTTTGTTGTTTTTGGGATGCTTGCATTTGCAGCAATTGCGGTACGGTGACAAACCGATATCCCTGCTGTTTGAGTTTGGGAATAATTACAGATACGGCCTCGACTGTTTGCTGGCGATCGCCACCGCCGTCATGCAACAATACGATCGCCCCCGATGTCGCTTGAGACAGCACGCTGCGGGCGATAGCAGCCGCCGGAGGTTGCGAAAAGTCCTTAGGGTCGATCGACCACATCACCACCACATAATTTTTCTTTTTAGCATAATCGGCAAAACCGTTATTTAAGCGCCCACCGGGAGGACGAAACAACAAACTTTTCGCCCCAGTCGATCGATAAATATGAACGCCAGTATTATCGATTTCATCCGATGCTGTTTTTTCCGTGACATTGTGATAGAAATGATGCCAAGTATGATTGCCGATCGCATTTCCGGCCTTGACTACTTGTTTGGCAATTTCTGGATTCTCTCGCAAATTTGCACCCAAACAGAAAAATGTAGCTACCGCGTTATGTTTCTGCAATATTGCTAATATTTTCAAACTTTCCGCAGTTGGGCCATCGTCAAAAGTCAGGGCGATAACTTTTGAGTCGCTGATACTTGCTTGGTAAACAATTTGTCCGCGAAATTGCGCCGGTGGTGCGAATACTAAAGGTTCTACCAGAGGTTTGGGAGACGGATTTGCGGCGGGAGAAGGGAGTATTTGGGGTTTGGGCGGTTTCAGCAGGTTTGGCGGGGGATTGCCGAAAGGGGGGATTTGGGCTAACGAATTTGAATTCGCAGTTTGTCGGATTTCAGGGAAAAGTGAGATAAGTGCGATCGATCCGATAATTATCAAGATTTGAATTGCAGATTTTTTAATAAATTTGGGAGTCATGCACTGTAGGATTTGCTGTAACGCTCTAATTATCGCTTACAGCTTTGCCAGCTTGAAAGTTGGCTAAATTAATTTTTGTTTAAAAACAGCGATTTACGCCACGCCAAAACCTTCAGCTAAAAGTTTGGCGAATCTTAAAATTATTGTATTTTGGGGCCAATATACCCAATGATTATCTTTCCCGGCCCTAATTCTGTGCAGAAATGAAGTCGCCAAGCTCCCGGTGTCATGCGGACGTGCAAACTGAAAATACGCTTTGTTCCGTCAAGACATTTAATATTTAGTTGCTCTCTAAACTGCTTAAGCCTTGACTCGCTCTCTGGAGATACCTTGCTAGGAAGCTTCTCTAAATCCAGCGCTCCATCTGTCCAATTTTTGGATAATTCATTAATCTCAAATAACTTTATTACAACTTGTCGTAACATTGTTGGATCGACAAGGCTTTCTATCTGTTGGCTAACGCGATCGCAAAATTCCAGGCTGGAGAATAACTCAGCTCGACGGTTCCAAAGCTCCAAACCATCAGCAACTCCTGTTAGCTGACGCTTCTGAATCCAATCAGCGTGTTCGAGAACGTGGCTTTTTTGACTAGCATGAAGAACCTCTACACTTTCTTCTATTAGCTCCCCATTGTCGTCAATTTGTATTAGTTCTAAATTGATGCGACTCCTATTCCACAGCGATTCTGAAGTCAGACTAATTGCCAATGTTTCCAGGTAGTGAGCAACTTTAAATCCTTCTGCTTGAGTCCCCTGCAAACTACTCAACTCGCAATCTGAATCTTGAATAGTTTTAATCTTTACATCAGTAATATCAACGCATAAAGGAGTCTTAGTTGCTCGCGTTAGCAGAAAAGTCCGCTCGTCTTTATTAACTTCACGATCGTTAAGCCAACGAGAAAGAGGATAGTTTTCTGTAAGTATGATAGCCGAAAAATCTTCTTTAGTACGCATTGCCTTCAATCCACAGCCTTTAGCTGCAACCATCGTCCTAATCAATTCTGACATCCATTGTCGTGCTATGGAAATATCAGGAGCAAGAGTTCGTGCAGACAGTTCATTAAACACCATCTCCAAATCCATCCCTTATTCTCCTTCCACCGCAGGTTCCAACAAAATCTCCAAGCTGTTGTCCCACTCGTCAAAAAAACCATCCGGCCAGCGATCGATTCGTCCGTTGCGATCGATTTTTGGAGATACTACATTAGTCACGGCTTGTCCTTCTTTATTTTGACGCTGGAAGTAATGCAATTGAACATTTTTCGGGTCAAGTTTGCCCCCGTGAACCGCAAGGCGAATCCCATTTAAAACATGATCGCTGTGAGTTTCTATCACAACTTGAACGCCACCGCTAGCTGCCAAAGCTAACAATTCACCCATTTTAACTTGTCCTTTGGGATGGAGATGCGCTTCAGGATTTTCAATTAAAATTATTGTACCAGGAGTTGATGCAAGTGCCGCTACAATAATCGGTAAAGTATAGCTAATTCCAAATCCCACATTAGTTGCACGGTAAGGATTGCTATCTCCATAGGAATATTGAAAACTCATCAAATCGACATCAGATTTAGCGTCAATTTTGAGGCGAGTACCTGGACTGATTTCTCCCATCCATGCCTCAACTTGGTCAATTAAATCCATTGATTTTGCAGTAGATAGCTCTTTTTGTCTTTGAGTCTTTAATTTTACCTCTGGATGGCTGAGGCTGCTATTGGGAATAATTTTCTCTCCGTTAATCGCAAGAAAATGAGCAGCATATTCGCCTTTGATCCCCAGTTGACCGAGCTGTCGTACTTGGTAATCAGACATTTCATTAAATGGGCGTGGCCCAAGCCTTTCTGCCTGAAGATAGTGAAAATTATTGCCAAAAAGATTCGATTTATAGACTTCAGAGCTAACTGGTTCCGAGTCAATGTTTAACACATCTACTTCTCTGTCATATTTGAAACGCCATGTCGCTTTGTTATTATTTTCCCAAACAATGCCAAAACCAATTAAGTCCTCTTTTGCTCCCTCAAAAAGTGCGTCTCTAGCAGTACCGATATTCACAAAATAGCCATTAAGCGCCAACCCTTTTTCTGGCAATAGACCCTGTTGGTAAGATTGTCTTAGCAGTAGGAGCGATTGCATGACAGAAGATTTACCAGTGCTGTTTAAACCGGAAAATAACGTTAATTTTTTGAATTCCAAAGACTGATTCGCAAAAGGTTTGAAGTTCAGCAAGTGTAGCGAAGTAATCATGCCAGAACCTCCTGAATTATTTTTTCGATTATCATAAATCTGTACTCAATTTTTTCCGCAGCTTGAGAGATAGAAGTCAGAAAATCTCGATCGCTATCTACATAATTTCTAAATTTTTCAATCAACTGCTCCTTTTGCTGCTTCAATATCTCAAGTTGTTCGTCGCTCAGCAAACTGAGATTAACAGACCAAACTTCAAATAATGCTTTATTAATCGGAAACATTTTTGTTTGGTGTTGGGAGATTTTACGAAAAGCATTTTTCCCAAAGATTTTCCATGCAGCCACCATAGCTTTTTTGAAATTATCTTCAATTACTTTTAATTCATGTTCCGACATATTGTTAATCTTAGATAATGCTTTACTTAAAAATAAATTTCTCTTTTCAGATTGATAATTTTTATAAGATGTAAGTGTAAATGCTAAAAAGCCGAGTATAAATTCCCGATCGTCCATCCGCATTTTACGCAACTTACTTAGCTTAGTAACTTGCTGAAATTCTTGTAAAAGAGCAAGTTTAGCTAAGAATTTTGTTGCCTTACCGGGGTTGAGAGCATGGCGCAGTTCTTGAGGAGACATGGGCAACCCACCTGTATTAATCCGTTTAAAAATATTATATTTAACTTCAGGAGGCGTACCTTTTTCAATTAAATAAACTGTCACCTGAGTTTCCTCTATTCGACGTTGGTATCTGCGCCCGATTTCATCATAATTTTTGCCTTCTAAATTGAGCAAGTATTCTAGTCCGCATAACATCAGTTTTTTATCGCTCATAAATTGCTTGAGAGCAGATAGCCGCTGCAATCCATCCACAACTAACCATTTATCTTCATCAGTTGCATCTATATAAAAAGCTGGCAATGGAATCCGAATCAGGATCGATTCAATCAGTCTGCTTTTTGCGTCATTTTTCCAGATGTTTGCATGACGCTGAAAGTCTGGTGCTAAGTCAAGAGCTTCCTCATTGATTCTTCTTAGGAGTTGCTCGATGGTTGGTTCTCTGGTGAAAATATTAATTTCATCAGGGTCATAGATCAATTTGTCTGTTTCATAAAGTTCATCGCCGTTATCTTCTTCTTGACTCAAATTTAAGTCATCAATCATTGAATCTTGGTTGGATACTTGCTGTTCTAGTTCTGGCTGACTTGCCATAGGAAATACTCCTTTGTGTTAATTTTTATTACAATCCCGTATTGTCCTTATAAAACTTGGATGACGCTCCGCTCCTAACAGAAACGAGCATTTCCAAAAATTATCGCACAAATTGCCGCTTGTAGAGACGCTACAAATCCCATCTCTACAACTAATCCCCTACATCCGGCAAGTTTGTCGCGCCCTTTCATCCTCCACTTCTTGCCAGCCAAAAGAAAAATGACTCACCGCATTAATTTGCGGCGTTGCAGCACGAATTGCCCGCATTTGAATCTCCAAAGACGGACGATTTTTCAGAGATTTTCCCCAATCTCCGGCAATAGCAGGAATGATTTTTGCTCCCGCAGGCGCTAAACTCAAAGTCCGCTGCACCTGCGGCACAATGCAGCTTACATCCCCACAATTGCCGTAAGACATCGCGTGGAATTCCACACCAGCCGGAAACCTGTCCCAAGGCTGCAATCTCGAATCAAATCCCCCTTGATTAATCTTTTGATTTCCATTAGGAAAAAACACTGCTCCTACAGGAATTCCCATCCTTTGAGCTGGTTGAGTTGCCATTCCGAAAAAATCTAAAATCCCTTGGACTGCGTGAGCAACGCTTAGTTGCCAGAGGTCTTTTTGCAGAATGCCGGTATCGGGAAGCGGCGGTGTTGGTGTCGGTTTGGGTGTCGGTTTGGCAGGGTTTGGCGATTTTGTAGCGGGAGTTATTGAAGCTGCTTTTGATGTGGCATTCTCCCTTCTCGAAGCTGGAACTGCTACCGGGATAGCCCGCGGAATTCGCCCCTGCCAAAGAGGTTCTTGCTCGGTTGGATACTGTTTGACTACTGCTTGAACGTCATTGATATTAATAAATCCCTTAGTCAAATAGCGCTGAATTAAATCTCGTCCTTGCTGATTGTTCGCTCGCTGCAAAAGCATTTGCTGCGATGCTTGGCCGTAAATCCACAAGTCTTGAACTTTGGTGGCAACTGAAGCAGATCCGACGCCTCGGACATAGCGAATGTAGTCGAATAACATTCCTTGCGGTTTGCGCTTGACTATTTGATTGACTAACAAAGAATAGTCTTGCTTTGCTTGCGCATTGTAGGGATCGACAAAGGCGTGGGTGGCGTGACTTTCTCCGGTTTGGTCGTCTAAACCCGCGTCTTGAATTACTGTTAAACTTGTCTGATTTTTGCCGTTGAGGGCGAGGGTTTGCTGTCTGTCGGAACGCTGAGAATAGGTATAGCCAAAGTTCATGGTAAATAACCAGGCGTATACTTTTAATCCTCGCTGTTTGCCTTTGGCGATCGCCTTTTCTAGCAAATCATACTTTTCGTAGCCGCGATTTCGCAAAACCGAAGGCCAAGCAGTTGGATTGTCTGCCGCGGGAAGCAGCACTTGACCGTCATAAAACACTTCGACATAGACTTGATTGTAGCCCTTGTTTACAACTTTGTCTAATACGCGATCGATCTCTCCGGGCCTGACATCGCAGGGATACAAGCGCAGCCAAACTGCTTGGGTTTGGGGCCAAGTTTTTTGGCGGCATTCTGCCATTTCCCGCGCGTGTTTGCTCAAGACGGCAAAATATGCTTGCTGGGATTCCGGTTTTCCTGACAGGGCGGCGCGGCGCAAGTCTTCTTTTTGATTGACTTGCTCTTTGGATAATTGACAATAGGCTGATGTTTCGGCAAAAGCTGGTTGATTTTCGATAAATGGCAAAACAAGCTGGCTGATGAAGCTACTGGTTAAAACAGCAGTTACCGCACTTAAACAGCGTCGCTGAGGTTGAAAGTTGGCGATGCGAGTCGGTGCAATTTTCATGGGATAATTAAATCGGGTTTTCTAGTTTAAATTGGGTGGCGATCGCCAATCAGGCGATCGCGCAGACGCACAGCTACAAATTTTCTACTTTTTTTAGATTAACCCCGTCCAACAACGGGTGCAAGCCCCCCGATCGAGTTGTGGAGATCCCTAATTTGAGATCCAAGTTGAATTTCCCAGATTAATCTGTGGAGTCAATCTAAAATCTAAAATCGACTGACCTAGTTATGGCACAAGTCGATCGCACAATGCAAATTTTATATAGCGGCAATTTAGATTTTGTGCGATCGAATAAGGATAAGACGGGCGCGGTTGAAACCGCTGCTATACAAGCCAAGTCTCTCTCTAAGAGACTAAAGAGTAAACGGGGTAAAAATCCCATATTTGGTATTAGATCCAGTTCGATTTTTAAGTATTTTTTCAGTAAATGCAGCAAAAAAAGCGCCTAGTTCAAGTGGGCGCTAAAAACAGTTGATATTTCTACTAAAAATTGTTAACACTCAAATATCAAGGATGAAAGATGAATTATTCAAATTTATCTTTTATCCCTAAATTTTGAGATTAAGATCCTCTGGTTAGAGCAGATTCTACCTGCTGAAATTCAGACTCAAGACGTTTTTTCAACTTTTCAGGAACTGGACGATTGGGATAGGAACTGTAATGTCCAGCCAAAGAGTTTAAGGCCGTGCGCATTGTGGTGAAAGATGCCAACTTAGTAAGAGCGGGATCGCGGCGGTATGCTGCGAAAAAATCGTTGATACTTGTACGAGCAGCGGCTTGAGCGGCTGCTTTTTCCGGCGCGCCATCTGCCAAAGTGAGCGCTGTTCTCAAGCTGTTGACTAATGCTAACGTGTCTTTGCTGTAGTCTCCGCTGAGAGTGGCGGGAACATTGGTACAGCCTGCTACGCCGATGACAACAACTAATACGAGGGCTAACAGACGGGAAATGTAATGCTTCATAAGGGTTAGAAAAATGGAAGCGAAAGCTGCAATCAAAATTAACCTTTATCCTATCTCGAATTGAGCTAATTATGTCAATTTTTCAATTTTTTTTTGCATCAATACCATGAAAAGTAAAATTTGTCAATCTCACCTAGATTGATATCATATCCGATCGAACGACCACAATCAAATTGGTTTGTAGTGAGGACTTTAGTCCGCATCCGTCAGAGGACTAAAGTCCTCACTACAAACTGTTTTTATTAGGATAAGTGAGCGGACATAATATAATTTATTAATATCAACTATTCAATTTAAAATTGATTGATTTGTCCGGAAACGACGGAGAGAATTTGAGTTTGGCGCAGCCACTGACTGTCAAAAGCGCCTAGATGAGTCGTTGTAATCAGAGTTTGAAATCGTTCTTGAATCGTTTCTAAAAGTTGATTTTGGCGGCTCAGATCGAGTTCTGCAAGTACGTCGTCGAGCAACAGTAAAGGTGCTTCGCCGATGACTTCTTCAATAAGCTGCAATTCCGCTAATTTTAATGCTAGTACGAGAGTTCGCTGTTGGCCTTGGGAGGCGTACTGACGCGCTGGAGTATTGTTAATTGTAAATGTAATGTCGTCGCGGTGCGGGCCGACTAAAGTGGTTCCTTGAAATTGTTCTGCGATCGCCCTTTTTTGAATTTTCTCTAAAAATGCTTGCCGCACTCCTTCGAGATTGTCTTTGCCGATTAATTCCGAGCTGACTTCAATATTAGCATCGTATTTGACATCTAAAACTTCTGTGGAACCGCTAATTGAACCGTGCCAATTGCGCGCTAAAGGCATCAACCGTTCCAAAATACGATCGCGCCTGCGGATTACCCGAGCACCTGCTGTCGCCAACTGCGCGTCCCACAAGGCTAATTCTGAACTGGGAATTGGGAATGGGGCATCGGGCATTGGGCATTGGGCATTGGGCATTGGGAAATCTGCTCTATTTTGGTCTTCGGGAGTTTCAGATCCGATAAATCGGTTTTTGTCAAAACTTTCGGAAAATTCTGCTTTTCTGACTTCTCTAGAACGTTTCAGCAGAGCGTTTCGCTGGCGCAAAATTTGGTTGTACTGGTGCAAAATGTGAGCGTAAATCGGCTCTAGTTGGATGACTAGCCGATCGATCCAGTTGCGCCTTCCTTCGGGCCCGCCGCGCACTAAATCTAAATCCAAACAGGAAAATTGTACTACATTCAGGACGCTCAAGAAGTCTAAATGGCGGCGCAGCGGTTCGCCGTTGAGCTTGAGGCTGCGGCGCGCCCCCGAGCGCAGAGTTAAGGCTAAGTCGATCGCTCCGGTTTGACGTTCGAGTGTAGCATCTATTTGGGCGATCGGCTTTGATTCGAGAATTAAATCGCGATCGCGCGATACTCGGTGGCTTTTTAAGGTGGAAAGCAACTCTACCGCTTCTAATAGGTTAGATTTTCCTTGGGCGTTATTTCCTACTAATATGGTTTTGGGAGCGTCAAAGGCTACTTTTTGATCGAAGTAGTTCCGAAACTGCCGTAGGTGCAGTGTTTTCAAATACATAATATTAGTTATTGGTTATTGGTTATTAGTTATTGGTTATTGGTTATTGGTTATTGGTTATTGGTTATTGGTTA
>NZ_JAUBOJ010000200.1:0-13367 GCF_036700185.1 Microcoleus sp. BM001215392
CCCCCTCAATCCCCCCCTTGTTAAGGGGGGGAGGAAAGAACCCTTGCTCAGTCTCTCGATCGAGTCTTAGCCCGCCCTGGCTTTGGGGGGTGGTGAGGGGTATGTGCGGGTGGGGAAAAACTGCTAATTCTGTAACTTGTTGGCGCAATGCGTCAATTTGTGAGTCGGTGACATCGGGCGATCGTACTGTAGCGAGAATTAAATCATGCCGCAGGCTCAAGTATTTCAATAAATTAAACGTCCTGATCTGAGTTCCGCCGCGGCTTGGCGGATAGGGAAAAGTCGAGGAAAGCATCAAAATCTGCATGGGATGTTCGATAAATAAAAAAGTTGCCGCAGTCGCGATAAAATTGACAAATAAAACAGTTTTAACAATCATCTCACTATGGACGAATTATCTGTGAAGGCGCTGCTCGAAGATTTGAAAAACTCCGACGAAAGCGTGCGCGATCGGGCTACTACAGAACTTTGGCGCACTTGGTTTAACCAGAAAGGAGAGTACGGGATGCAAGTTCTGAGGCGATCGCAAGTTTCGCTAGATGCAGGGGATGTTCGGCACGCTTTGGATTTGCTCACAAAACTGATTGCGGAAGTGCCAGATTTTGCTGAAGCTTGGAATCGGCGCGCCGTACTTCACTACACCCAAGGAAATTATAAAAAGTCGCTCCACGACTGCGAAGCCGTCTTGAAACTGAATCCGGTTCACTTTGGGGCGCTGCACGGTCTGGGGTTGTGCTATGCTGCCATGGGAGAATACAGAAGTGCAATTAAAGCTTTTCGTCACGCTTTGGAAATTCAACCCTTTGCTTTGGTGAATCAAAAGTTAATTCTAGAATGTACGGCTCGCTTAAATTAAAATACATAGGGCCTAGGGCATTGGTGGTTTCTTTCCCTGGACTGAGGTGCAAATTTTTTCCACAATCTAAATTTGAAAATAGTCGTAGTGCCGAAAATTAGCGTTTGCATTCCTACTTGCAATCGAGTGCATTTGCTGGCTAGTGCGATCGCCAGCGTGCTAGATCAAACTTATACAGATTTTGAATTAATTGTCTGCGATGATGGTTCGAGGGACAGCACTGCGCTGTTGATCTCGGAATTTGTCGCTGGCGATCGCCCGATTCGCTACATTCGCCACCCGCAGAATATCGGCAAGAGTAATAATATGCGATCGGGTTTGGCAGCGGCAAGCGGTGAATATTTTATTAAGTTTGACGATGACGATCGCCTGAGCGCGCAATTTCTAGAGCGGACATCTGCTATTTTGGATAAAGACGCCAGTATTGATTTTGTCAGTACCGACCACTGGGTGATTGATGTTAAAAATAATATTGACAAAAACCAGACAAAACTCAATTCGCAGCGGTGGGGCCGCACCGAGTTGTCGGCGGGAATTATTGAAGATTTGCTATCCACAGTTTTTTTGAGACAGAGTTTGCAAATAGGCGCGACTTTGTTTCGGCGCCGCGCGCTGGAAGACGTAGGATTTTTGCGGCCCAATTGGCAAAATTGCGAAGATAACGATTTGTTCGTGAGACTTGCGCTTGCGGGCAAAAAGTGCTATTACTTGCCCGAGCTGTTGATGGAGTATCGATTTCACCCAGAACAGCAAGGAGTCGATCGGGCAATTGCGTATTTGAGCGATAAATTGCGCTATTTGACCAGCTACGAATTTGATTCCGAGAAGTTAGAAACAGTCAGGCTCAAGAGGCTTGCAGAAACTCAATTAGCCTTAGGTTTGCGACTGATTGAGGTGGGTGAAACAGCAAAAGGGCGGCGGATGGTGCGAGGTGGTAAGTCGGTTTCTGAGGCGAAAATGTGGGCTGCTTTGGGATTGTCGCTACTGCCGGAAAAGTGGCGGGTTAAGGCTTTTGCGCTGGTGCGGGAGTTGTTGAAAGTATAGGATTTGGATAAAATCGATCGGTTGAGACGGCGGTTGAGACGGCGGTTGAAACCGCGTCTATACAAACAAAACAAGCCGGACGCAGGTTGAAGAGTGTACGGTTAAAATCACATTTATGGAGACAAAATCTAGCGAAACGGCGGTTTTAATTATTGATTTTCTTTAGTCCGCGGAGGCGGACATTGTTTGTGTAGACGCGGTTTCAACCGCCGAGTCTTCCTGAGGAACACAAATTATCCCAATGATATTGCGGGTAGCCAGGGAATGTCTGTAACACCTGGATCGCAGCCAAGTTGTGTTAGCAATGTGGTAAGTTGCCCTCTATGGTGAGTTTGATGGTTGAACATATGTGTCACCAAAACCCAAGTCGGTAGCACGCGAGATTTACCGTCTACATTGCTTGTGTACTCAAACGGTTGACTCAGCCAGTCAAAACTAAGGTGGCTAGACCATTGTATAATTTGGCGATCGGTTGTCTCCCGTTCTGCTCTCAAAACATCAAAATCAGCATACAGTTCCTGACCCATAACTGTTACAGAAAATGGGTGAAGAGTAAAACGACCCATCCATGCTTTGTCACCATACAATAAGTGATTCAAAGTGCCATGAATCGATTTAAAAAAGGCACCCATATCCTGTTTTCGCTGTTCATCAGGAATTCCCGAGCAGACAGAATATAGATTTTGATTCATCCAACAATTGTACTCTGCCATTAGCTGGTAGTAGCTACCGTCGTACATACTAAAAACTCCACCACCTAGTTTGAACAACTGACATTATACGAATGCGTCTTTCACAATACGCCTGACTCTAATTGGTCTAGATAGATAAACTCAGGAGCTTTAACTCCTGCTTCTTCTCTAATTTTAACCAATCTAGGTGACTCAAAAAACGCTCTGGCATCTGCTGTGGATGTCCACGCCGAGAAATGAACAATTTTGTTGGGTTCACTGTCATACTTCAAAACCTGATAGGAGCGCTCGCCAGCTTCTTTTCGGATATTTGCAGCATTATCAAATACCTTTTTCCAAGCTGCATAGTTTTCGACTTCATGAATAATTAATACATATTGCATAGCAGTCAGATTTTTTGATGATTTCAAAACTTCAAGGGTTCGGCTTACTCCTCTTCTTCCTCAGCACTTTCCTCTTTAAATCCCAACCACAAAAGTATTACCTCTTCTACTTCAAGCATTTTCTCGGATGTCAGACTTCCCAATTTGCGTAGAAGCTTTGCATGAGGGATTGTAATCATATTTTGTACGTCAAATACTCCTTCTCGGAGGAACTTATTTTTGACTTTTACCTCAAATCTTGAACCGCGTAGACTTGTTGTATGTGGCACTAGAGTCGCTAAGGCCCGGTCTTGATTTAAAGCAGGAATACTCACGACCAAACATGGTCTGACTTTCGCAATATAACCTAGAGCGGCTAACCATATTTCACCACGATCTGGACTATTCATATAGGGATTCTTCCTCATCTAACTCTAGGAAAATTCCCTCAGCATTCAGAACTAAATCGTCATCAGACAGAGGCGGAAAGTCTAAATCGACAGTCCGTTTCAAAATTTCCAATACCAAATCTAACCGTTCTGAGTCTGTTAATCGATCAAAGGTATTCAAAAGTTCTTCTACTAAAATAGTCATAGCTTTTTCCCTAGACTTGCTTATAGCATAGCACAGGTTTTAAGTAGACCAACCTAAAAAAACATAACAGCCAGCTCCCCGCAGCACTTTAAGGCTGCGGGGTTCTAACATCGATCGCGCTTTCCATTAAAGTAGTACACAGTGCCCGATCGCAGTTTTTCCTAAATATCGTGTTTATATTGTCTGAAATGCCGACTGTGTGGTTGCAAATTTCCCTCGTGGGAGCCTGGTTGGGCTTGATTTTACTGGTAGCTGAGGGGTTAAACCGATTTACTGCTGTCGGTGCGGAGGTGTCGCGGAAGGTGGTTCACATCGGTACTGGGAACGTGATTTTGCTGGCTTGGTGGCTGGAAATACCCGGCTGGGTGGGGATAACGGCTGGTTTTTTGGCTGGGGCGATCGCCCTAATTTCCTACCAAGTGCCGATTTTGCCGAGTCTTAACAGTATCAACCGCAAAAGTTTGGGGACTTTTTTCTATGCTGTTACTATCAGCGTTCTCGTAGCTTGGTTTTGGCCGCTACAACATCAGGAATACGCTGCTTTGGGAATTTTAGTCATGACTTGGGGTGACGGATTGGCTGCTGTCATCGGGCAGAAATACGGCAAACATATTTATCGAGTTTGGGGAATGCAGAAGAGTTGGGAAGGTTCTGCAACTATGTATTTGGTGAGTTTTGCTGTTAGCAGTTTGATTTTTCTGGGCGTTCAAGGCAATATTTGGCAAACTTGGGCGGTGTCGGCGGTTGTAGCTTTTGTGGCTGCTACTTTGGAGTCGGTGTCTCTGTGGGGGATTGACAATTTGACTGTGCCGATCGCTAGCGCGGCGATCGCCTTTTTCCTAAATCAATTTTGGGTAATTGGTTCGTAGTGAGGAATTCAAGTCCTCATGAATATCTGGGAACCCAACTCGGAAGGCTCGAACCTAGTTTGTATAGCAGTAAGGTGCGCATTGCGCACCCTGCATATAACTAAAGACTCAGTAAATTAATGCTCAATCTTTTGGTTTAAATTTTTTGGATAGGTTTCCTTCAAAAGGTTGAATTCCACTATTTGGATAGTTGTCATCGCTGGGGCTAAAAATTCGCACGGCTGCTTCTGAAACGTAACGCATCGCGTCTGCCAAAGATTTAGAAAGATTCATGATATCTGCCTCTCTTTTCTTGGTTCTGATACTTCTTAGATTACTATTAGCTTCTGTCTCTGGATTGCTTTAGCAATATTTGTTTGAATTACTTATTAGTCTGCAACATCATTGAAGCAAACTGAAGCTTTTATGAGGGGCGGATTTTTGGGCGATCGATCTAATTGGCTGGCATATTTATACTTGATCAACCCCAGCAGTGAAAACTGCCAACAACTCGGTTTTTTAAGTTTGTTCCAAGGCTGCAAACAAATATTGTCCCCAAAAAACCGCAACGCTGGAGTTTTTTCGGTTAATTGCTCAGATTGTCAAATCGATATTTTTATTGATCCTACCATAATATTCATCCCTAACTTAAGCTGAAACCCTCTATTCATGGGCACGATCCAGGATTTTTCAGATAGTAAAAGCAATCTTAATCAAAGATTTACAAAAAGATATGGTATTTATCACTATAATTAAAAAAACAAAGTTTGTCCGGGGTTTTTAGCTATGAAAACTGCGACAGAAAGCCTGCAACAGGCGGGTTTTGAGGAAATCTTAGAAGATCGGGAACTCACGGTTTCTCCAGCAGATTACAGTTTGTTGACGGATCTATACCAGCTAACGATGGCGGCTTGTTACGTCGGGGAAGGGCTAGACGATCGCCCTGCGAGTTTTGAACTGTTCGCGCGCAGGCTACCAGATGGTTTTGGTTATGCGATCGCCATGGGTTTGGCTCAGGCGATCGACTATCTAGAAAAATTGCGGTTCTCAGAGGCACAAATTCAGGCTTTACAGTCCACCGGAATTTTTGCCGGGGCCCCCGAGCGCTTTTGGACTCTACTCGCCACAGCCCGCTTTACTGGCGATGTTTGGGCGGTACCCGAGGGCACGGCGGTATTTGCCAATCAGCCTCTCTTGCGGATCGAGGCTCCTCTGTGGCAGGCTCAGTTAGTCGAAACTTATTTGTTGAATACGATCAATTATCAAACTTTAATCGCGACGCGGGCGGCGCGAGTGCGGGATGTGGCGGGGCCGGAGGCTAAGTTGCTGGAATTTGGGACGCGCAGGGCTTTTGGGCCTCAAGCTGCTGTGTGGGCGGCGAGGGCTGCTCTGGCTGCTGGGTTCGATGGTACTTCTAATGTTTTGGCTGCTTTGAAGTTGGGGCGCAAGCCAGTGGGTACGATCGCCCATGCTTTAGTAATGGCTGTGTCGGCTCTCGAAGGCAGCGAAGACGAGGCGTTTGCAGCTTTTCACCGCTGTTTTCCCGGCGCACCGCTGCTGATCGATACTTACGATACTGTGGCGGCGGCGCGGACTTTAGCATCGCGAGTCAACAGCGGTGAAATGCCTTTGCAAGGCGTGCGGCTGGATTCGGGGGATTTGGTAAAATTGTCTCGGGAAGTGCGATCGATCCTTCCGGGCGTGCCAATTATTGCTAGCGGCGATTTGGACGAATACGAAATTGCTAGATTAAAAACTGCCGGCGCTTGCATTGACGGTTATGGTTTGGGAACAAAGTTGGTCAGCGGTTCGCCTGTCAACGGTGTTTATAAGTTAGTCGAAATTGACGGAATTCCGGTGATGAAAGAAGCCAGCGGCAAGCTAACATATCCAGGAAAAAAGCAAATTTTTAGAACCATGAAAGATGGAGAAATTCTGGGAGATTGTTTGGGGCTGACAGCGGAAAATATTCACACTTCGGATTATCATTTATCATTAATGCAGTTGGTGTTAAAGGATGGCAAACGATTACAAAAACCGGAAAGTTTGGAGGATATTGCCAAACGAACTGCTGCTTCTGTCGCCAGTCTGCCTGCACAAACTCGCCAACTAAATAACCCGATTTCGCCGCCGATGGAAATTTCTACAGATTTGCAAAGTCTCATTGAAAAAACTAGAAAGAGTTATTAGTTATTAGTTATTGGTTATTAGTTATTAGTTATTGGTGATTAGTTGTTGGTTATTAGTTATTAGTTATTGGTAGCCACTCACAAATAACATCGGACAAATAACAAATAACAAATAACTAATAACAATGCCCAATGCCCTGCGCGGGTCTTCTTCCCTGCGCAGGCCTGCGCAGGCCTTCTTCCCAATTCCCAATTACCCATTCCCAATTCCCTATGCAAAGAATTGCCTTGTTTGGAACCAGTGCCGATCCGCCGACAGCAGGACACAAAACAATCCTGAGTTGGCTTT
Source organism: Microcoleus sp. BM001215392 (assembly GCF_036700185.1). NCBI lineage: Bacteria > Bacillati > Cyanobacteriota > Cyanophyceae > Oscillatoriales > Microcoleaceae > Microcoleus > Microcoleus sp. BM001215392. The sequence continues at coordinate 6,875 of NZ_JAUBOJ010000200.1, forward strand.
CTCAGCATTTTGACTGGGTAGCAGTTTGGGCGTCGGACAATCCTTTTAAGTCGCACTCCACATCCCTCGAACATCGATCGGCAATGCTGCTGTTAATCATTCAAGAAATTAATTCGCCCAGACACAACCTTTGCTTGCATCCAGAACTCAGCAGCCCGAGGACACTAGAAACTGTGGAACAAGCAAGATTGCAGTGGCCAGATGCAGAGTTGACAATGGTAATCGGTTCCGACTTAGTGGGACAACTTCCTCGCTGGTACAAATTTGAACAGTTGTTAAAAGAAGTGGAGTTGCTGATAGTACCGCGGCCTGGTTATCCGTCAGAAAAATTAGATTTGTGGCAGTTGAGGCGCCTGGGTGCAGAGGTGGCGATCGCATCTTTGAACGCTCCTGATGTTTCTTCAACCTCCTATCGCGAAACAGGAGACACCGAAGGCCTAACTCCGACCATCGAGGATTACATTAATCGGGAGCATTTGTACGCATGGCACGAGGCACAAAAAAGAGCGAAAGTTGCTCATTAGCTGACTTTAAAGTAGGAGTAGATAATGTTATTTTCTCCGTCGATACTGTACAGAACCGCTTGTTGGTGCTGTTGGTTATGCGGCCAGACGAACCATTTATCGATGCTTGGAGTCTTCCCGGTACTTTGGTGCGACACGGAGAGTCTCTGGAAAATGCGGCTTACCGAATTTTGTCGGAAAAAATTAGAGTAGAAAATTTGTATCTGGAACAACTGTATACTTTTGGAGAACCCGGACGCGATCCGAGGGAATTTACCAGGGGCGATCGCTATCTTTCGGTGAGTTATTTTGCTTTAGTGCGGTTTGAAGAAGCTGAATTGATTGCTGGAAGTGTAGTTGCAGGTTTCGGCCACCGCGTCGGTGGCATTGCTTGGTATCCCGTACAACAAGTTCCTAAACTGGCCTTCGATCACAATCAAATTCTTGAATACGGATACCGACGACTGCGCAACAAACTTGAATACAGCCCAGTAGCTTTTGAAGTTTTGCCGGAGCTTTTTACCTTGAGCGATCTGTATCAATTGTATACGACTATTTTAGGGGAAAACTTTTCTGATTATTCAAATTTTAGAGCTCGCTTGTTGAAATTGGGTTTTTTGTGCGATGCGGGTGTTAAGGTTTCGCGGGGTGCGGGCCGCCCTGCTAGTTTGTACCGCTTTGATGCGGCAGCTTTTGCTCCTTTTAAAAATAAGCCGCTGGTATTTATCTAGCTGTTGCTTGGATTACCCCGCCCGAAAATGGCTCGCGCACCACGCTAGCTTGGTGGAAATCCCAAATTTTAGCCTTTGGTTCAAGCTCTCAGATTAATCAATGCTCCTTCAATGTAAAATGTAAAATCTAAAATATAAAATAGACAGACATTCGGGGATCAATTTAGTAACATTAGAAAATAACCTATTAAGGAGTACCTATGATGAAAGACCCAGATGAATGTGCTAATATTCAGGAGGTTCGGGAGGAAATTGATATCATCGATCGAGAAGTGATCGATGCTTTGAGCAAGAGATTTCAATATGTCATCGCAGCAGCAAGGTTCAAAACAACTGAAGCTAGCGTCAGAGCGCCCGATCGCTTTCATGCCATGTTGCAACAGCGGCGCGAGTGGGCGAGCGAATCTGGTTTGAATCCTGATGTGGTTGAAAAACTCTACCGCGATTTGGTCAATCATTTTATTGAAGAAGAGTTGAAACATTACAAATCGGAGTAATATTTCTCGAACGTCCAATCTAGGAGTATAGGATATTGAGTCCGCGCGGGCGGACTGTTAGCAAGATTTATGAGGTAACTTGGTAATATGAAAATTGCGATCGCACAACTCAACCCTATTATTGGTGATATCTGTGGCAACTCCCACCTAATTTTGGAGGCTGCGAAACAAGCTGCTGTTGAGGGCGCAAACTTATTGCTAACACCGGAACTTTCCCTGATCGGCTATCCGCCGCGCGATTTGTTGATCGATCCGAGTTTGATTGCCGCCGCAGGTACAGAGTTGCAGCAATTGACACAAGCTTTACCGCCGCAGTTGGCTGTGATAGTCGGCACTGCCGTCCCGAATCCTGATGCTGGTAAACTAGGCGGAAAACCCTTGTTTAACAGCGCTGTTTTGTTGCAAAATGGCGCCGTCCAACAAGTTTTCAACAAACGCTTGTTGCCAACTTATGATGTATTTGATGAAGACAGATATTTTGAACCGGGAGAAAGTAGCAATTACTTTACTGTTGGTGAGTGCAAAATTGGAGTCACAATTTGTGAAGATTTGTGGAACAATGAGGAGTTTTGGGGTAAGCGGAGTTACGCGGGCGATCCTGTTGCCGATTTGGCAAAATTGGGCGTAGATTTAGTAGTTAATTTGTCGGCATCGCCTTATGCTGCCGGGAAGCGGGGAGTGCGATCGGCTATGTTGCAGCACAGCGTCATTCGCTGCGGGCTACCGATTGTTTACGCTAATCAGGTAGGGGGAAATGATGATATTATCTTTGATGGTAGCAGTTTTGCAATGAATCGAAAGGGTGATATGATTCAGGTATTGGCTTCTTTTAAAAGTGATTTTACGCTGTTAGAATATGACGAAAATCTACAAGATTTAATTGGGGGCGGGAACGGGCAAGATGCCAGTTCCACAGGTGATTTGGGATGGGAATATCAAGAACAACAACAAGATTTAATTGGTGGCGGTGGGAACGGGCAAGATGTACGTTACACAACAAAAACAGATTTAAGTTTTGAACCGCCACAAGGAGATGCAGAAATTTGGGCGGCTTTGGTTTTGGGAGTGCGAGATTATGTTCGCAAGTGCGGTTTTTCTAAGGTTGTATTGGGTTTGAGCGGTGGGATAGATTCGGCTTTGGTGGCGGCGATTGCTAGTTGCGCGATCGGGCCGGAAAACGTGCTGGGGGTGCTGATGCCTTCTCCTTACAGTTCGGATCATTCGGTTAATGATGCTTTGGAATTAGCCCGAAATCTCGGTATTGCGATCGAACTATTGCCGATCGCCGATTTGATGAAAGGTTACGATCGCACTCTCGCCGATTTGTTTGTCAATACCACTTTCGGGATTGCCGAAGAAAATATTCAATCGCGGATTCGCGGCAATCTGTTGATGGCAATTTCTAACAAGTTCGGACATTTGCTGCTTTCTACGGGCAACAAATCGGAAATGTCGGTGGGTTACTGCACTCTTTACGGCGATATGAATGGCGGATTGGCGGTAATTTCTGACGTGCCAAAAACTCTGGTTTTTTCGCTTTGTCGGTGGCTGAATGCTAGCGGATATGTAGGGGCGGTGGATGGTGCGTGCTCGCCCTCTCCATCCCCACCCCTGAGAAAAGAGATGATTCCAGTTAATATTATCAACAAAGCGCCGAGTGCTGAACTGAAACCGGGGCAAATAGATCAAGATTCTTTACCTGATTATGATGTTTTGGATGACATTTTGCAGCGGTTAATAGAACATCACCAATCAGTCCAAGAAATTGTGGCGGCAGGACACGATGCAGCGGTGGTTAAACGTGTAGTAAGATTAGTCAGGCAAGCCGAGTTTAAACGGCGGCAAGCAGCCCCGGGCTTGAAAATTAGCGATCGAGCTTTTGGTACCGGTTGGCGGATGCCGATCGCCAAAGCTTCGTCTTATTAAAGGCATTATGGTTAACATCAGCGGCACTTTCGGCTTCGATTTTCTCCTGGGAAGTCCCAACAGCGATACGCTCAGAGGATTGGCGGGTAATGATACTATTCAAGGTTTGGCCGGAAATGACCTGATTTTTGGCGATCGCGACAATGACTTGCTCGCCGGAAATGAAGGCGCCGATACGCTGTCTGGAGGGCAAGGAAGCGATACAATCTATGGAGGAGAGGGGGACGATTGGATTAATGGCGATCGGGGTAACGATTTGCTAATCGGCGGCGAAGGCAAAGATATCTTAACAGGAGGTGCGGGCGATGATTTATTTGTGCTTGAGGGCACCTGGGCCGCATCTAATGTCGCGCAAGCCGATATCATTACAGATTTTGGCAGTGGAAATGATAAAATTGTCTTGACAGATGGCATAAAATTCAGCAATTTAGATATCTCAGTTTCTGACAACCAAACAGTTATGAAAGACCGCAATTCTGGAAAATATTTAGGAGCAGTTTCGGGAAAACCTAATCTGACTGAATCAAACTTTATCTCGCTGTTGGGCGGGATAGATACGGGTCAACTTTTGCCAGTTTCTGCTAACATAATTTTCGGCGATCGGGCGGTAGGGCTAGAAGTGGCGACAACTCCCCAAGAACAAGCAATCGGCTTAATGTTTCGCACAGAATTGCCGGACGATCGGGGGATGTTTTTCCCGATCGCCCCCGCGCGAAACGTGCGCTTCTGGATGAAAAACGTGCAAATCGAACTCGATATGATTTTTCTGCGCGAAGGCATCGTGCAGGCGATAATTCCCAACGTACCGCCGTGTTTCAGCGACACGTGCCCCAACTACGGCCCGGATGTTCCCGTTGACGGAGCGATCGAGCTCCGAGGCGGAAGGGCGGCGCAATTGGGATTGAAAGTGGGCGATCGGATTCCCAATTTACCCTAAAAGGTATATGATTCGATCGCAGCATTAACCACTCGAACATCCAATGAATCCGATTGAATTAAAAATTATCCCCCATCAAACTCAAGACGGTTTAGCTTACCAACATTTGCGGTTGCGAATTACAACTCAAGACGGTATTATCACACCGGATGATTTACAAGGTTTAAAAATTCCCCAAGATGTTCAATTCAGCCAAGGAATTGTCATAGAAGGCAGAGGAGCGATTTGGCTGTACGGGTATTTAGTACACGAATGCCATCCTGCGGCGTGGGTGGGATGTTACGATCCGCGATTAGAAGGTGCGGTAGTGGTAGCGACGCACAAGCACGAGATATCAGTTGGACAAGTATTGACATTAAGTTTGCCGAGTTAGTATAGCAGCAGACAGTTGACAGTTGCAGAATCAGGAAATCAAATTGTTTAGGCTATGGATTAGCAGGCTCTATTCATGAGGTTATTGATGTCCTCACCGCTGTGGCGATTGCTATAAATTGAGAGCGTCTGTTGCGGAGCGTCAAAAGCTTTTGTTAGAAGTGCGATCGTCTTGGCTCCTTCGCTGATATAATAGCATTTATAAAAAGTCTGGCTACCAAACAAGTATTAGATTTGTTTCAGCCGTTTTCCTACGGTAAATATGGAATATCCTGTGGCAAATCTTCGGTAAATTCTTGCACATTACCCAACAATGGTAACGGCGGATGACTGCAAATCTGCTCTGGATAATTCCACACTTTCAGATATTCATCAACTCCCGAAATTGCGATCGCTGCTGCATCCAAATCCCCAGCTTGACAACCGTGATAATGCGCTCTCATCAACGGCTTAATATCCTCAATATCTTGCCATTCAGATTCCGGTTTGAGGGGAATGCTGATAAAATAGTGGTAAGCTTGGCGGTGTGCGGTGCGAAAGTTTTCGCGATTTTGATTCAACAGGCGAGATCCTTTTTCGCGCACTAACGGATGCAACTGGTAAGACGATCGTTGACAGTCATAATACAGCAATTGTCGCCGTTTGAGTGCCTGAATAATATTTTCTTTAAGTTCGTACTTGCTAACTTCTGGCATTTGTGCGCTAATTCCGGCAAAAGATAGGGGATATTCTGAGGTTTGATAAACTGAAATTCGGCCCAGACAAGTTTGCTCGCAGTCGCCCAGACGCGCTAGGATTTCATCAATCAATCTCTCAATATCTCGAATCAGCAACCAATCTCTCTGGTGTAAAAAAATCCCGACATTTCCCTGAAACTCCGTATCGTCTCGAATCAAGGCTGCGACGAGTTGTAGGGCTTTGGGATGTCCAGAATAGCGATCGCCCATTTCCGCTAATTCCTCTGCATTTGCCGTCAGATTAAAAGATTGCAACAGGGAAATTGCGCTATCTCGATCCAATCCGTTGAGCTGAATTTCGCGGGTGACTGTTGGCGGCAATTCGGCTAAGCTTTCGCGACTGGTAAATAGGATTTTGCTTTGATGTTCTGTTTCTAATAGTTGTTTGAATAACCAAGCATATTCTGCACAATCTTCTGCGAAATAACCAGCCGCTTTGGCTTCTCCTGTTTTCAAAAGTGTGTCGGCGCGATCGAATACAATTAAGCAAGGTTTTTCTCTGAGGATTTTTATCAGATTTTCGGTTTTTTTGCCGCAGTCATTTTGAGGATTGACGGCTGCGGTGATGTCGCCGTTGGAGAGGGTGAATAGCAGCGAGTCAATTGTGCGATCGCACGGGGGTGCTTTGCCTGTTGCGGATTGCAAGGATTGCCAAGCGGCGCTGGTGAAGGGGGTTTTTTCGGTGTGGAGTTGGCGAATTAGTTGGCTGATGAGGGTGGTTTTTCCGATGCCCGGTAATCCGACAATTGAGATGGCGATGGGAACCCCCCCCAGCCCCCCCTTGCTAAGG